>JAFDDL010000024.1 GCA_019310865.1 Deltaproteobacteria bacterium
ACGTCCTTACTTGAGCAACTTATTAAGTTTTTACCCGCGATATTTGCTGATCCTTTGATACAGACATCATAATTTTCGATAGCCTGCTTAAACTAATTTGATACTGTCCGTTTTTTGGTCGAGGCTTGTTTTTCAATAATGACCAAAATCTGGCCCCTGGGCCATTATAGATTTCATCAAAAGAGCCATTCTTGTGTAGTTTGAGCACTATCAAATGATCGGGTTCAGAACGAAAGGCGACTCTTTCCGACTGTGTTGCTTTAATTTCGACATTTTTTCCACCTTTGGTGGCATCCTTTCCTTGTGTGGAAGCAGGGAGAAGTTCAAGACCGTAATAATATGCAGCCAAGCACTCACCAATGCTCCCAACCATGTGGCCATCCGGGGTGAAATGCCGCCCAGGAAACATCGTTTCAAGCTCCGAAACGATGTTATAAATACCTTTGATTAGTTCAGGAAATTTTTCTTCATCCATAATATTAACTATGTGCCGTTTTTTGTCCCATATACGTTGGAGTAATCTGCAACGTAAGATGCACAGGCGAGGTTTCCACATTAATAGACTATCTATTTTTGGGGTCATCAATAACGATTTTAATGGCATCAGATGGGCAAACCGTATAGCAATCGCCGCATACATCGCATTTGGTGTGGTCTATCATAAACTGTTCATCATCCTGATAAATGGCTTTGAAAGAGCACCCTTCCTGGCATTCTCCACAGGCAATGCATTCTTCTGTAATGCGAACACCTCTAAACGGGATTTGCTTGCCGCCAAAGCAAAAGCCGGTACGCAGCAATTTATGTGAGCGGTGTTCCATCTCAAAATCAAAATCAAATACTTCCCCCCATGCGCTGTACATGCAAAATGTGGTCATGGCTGGATACTTTTCAATGTCTTTTACACCGAGCATGAACATTTCATTGACAGCAGATTTTTCCTTGAGTGTCTCCAAAGAAATTTCTTTTATATCACCGGTCGCACGGATTGTATATCCTGGTGGAAAATAGGGCATTCCTTCCTCATTGTGGCTGATGGAGGTTTCAGGAAACATACCACAGATGGATACCTTTTCTGTCTTTTTAAGTTGTTTGTAAAAAGCTTTGGTGATCATGGTTCGAAAATATAATCCTTCATGATCATAGGCAAACAGATGAGCAATGCGTGTTTGCGGGTAGCCTTCGTCAATGGTGGCAAAGGTGAGGCAGCCAATTTGGTCAAATTTATCATAAATGTCTGCAATTTCCATTATTGTATCTTTCCTAAATATTTTCCATTAATGTTCATCCATTTGTCTTTCGACAAGATTTCCTCGATGTAATTGTTGGCTTTACAGACATATTGATATCATCTAAGCATTTGTAAATATTCTATTATATGCATATATTGATCGAATACCCACACCCTACCATTAGGCCCTATATCATTGCAAAGTTCAACCAATTCTTGAAAAATGTCATGTACTATTCCACCAGCGCAGCACTCTTAGTGCTCGCAATGTATTCCAACGACTCGGTTTTCCAGTTTGTTCCATGTCAAAAAACACTTTACCAGAATATTTTTGCTGCACTGGCCAGCGACCGTCTTTACGGCGCTTTTTATAAAGCAGATTAATAGCATCTTGGACTCTCTTGTCCTTGGTCATACCAGTAAGAGCAAAATACTCTAAGCCGCGAAGTATATCGTAGTGCCATCGATATGGGAATGATAATCCAATAAATTTTTTGTCGATGACTTGACCAGTTTTGTCAGACTTATACAGCCGATGTTGAAGCATTAATTCCAATGCGTTCTGCTCAGCGATTGTCACATCGTAACGGCTACCCCCATTTCCCCTTCGGATATATTCGCGTAAGCCTTCTAATACATTAAAGGTGGTATGAAACGAACTATGATGGGGCCGTGGAGAACGCGTGCGCCGACAATTCCATCCACCATCCGGCATCCTCTCATTTCAAAGATTATCCACGATTGCTTCAATTCGTTCATCATCAATTTTGAAATAAATTGCCAATTGTAAAGCCATACCGACAATACACCGGTCAAGATTTCTGAGCTTTTCTTTGAAGTCCGCGTCACAGATTTCGCCAAGTAGCCCATTCATCATCATATTCGCGCCATACTGCGCTGCTTCACACTCGCGAGGGATACCAAATTTGTGTAGAGTCAACAATGTATATGTTGTAGAAGTCCATTTGGGTGAATAAATTCCACCTCCCCAACGGCCATCTCTATCTTGTAGTGATAGTAGTTTTGCACCCCAACCATCTTTAATAGTGCGTTGTTGTTCAGCTTTCCAAATCCGCTCCGGCGCATCAAGTAGGTCGCGCATGGTTTGCCAACGAATTGCAACATCGCCTTCCATTAGCCATTTAATTATTTCTTCCATTGACAACCTTTCACTTATTGTGGCGTTTAATGCTATGCTGCCCAATAATTATTATTGGTAAAAAAGTATCAAAAATAAATCATCATTTAGATCAACCCTCCCCACAGTACAGATATATTGAGAGTATCCCAGGAATATTACGACTGTCAAACCCCTTGATACCATACCAATATCTCAGTAAAAATCAATTTTAAATATACTCTCAAAAACAAAATATCGTTCGGGACCAGATATATCGACCATATCTTTGGTTTCGCTTAACCTATGATTAGAGTAATCACAGGCTTGATAACGGATTGGAAACCTGAGATATTGCGGCTATCTGCCATTTCCAAGGATGAAAAATAGTGTGTGATATCAGGTATCTGTAACGTTAAGGTCAGCAGCGCGGTTTTAGACGTCCTCAGAAGTGCTTAGGCTGCCAACCGATTGTTCCAGAGGAACTACCCAATGTAGACGGAGTATTCGAACCCTTCACCTAATGGGATAGTAGTCGATATGAATCTGTTTTCCCCTGATTGCATATACTCGACATATGGACGAAGGCCCTTCCTAAAAGTGAAAATATTGTCCGCGAGAATTACTGAGCCTGTCTTTAACCTAGGCTGGAGCAGCTTGATGACAGGAAGATATAGATCCTTCCATCCATCCAACAGTATAAGGTCCACGGGTTCAGGAACTTTACGAAGAGTTTCAAGTGCATCACCTACGCGCACTTCTGCAAACTTTGAGAGACCGGCCTCATCTATATTTCGGGATGCCTGGGTGCACTTCGATGTCTCTATCTCTGATCCGATGACGATACCTGATCCGTTGTCTCGTACAGCCGAGGCCAGGTAGATGGTAGAAATTCCGAAGGAGGTGCCAAATTCCACAACATTTTTCGCTCCAAGAGCACGGGCCGTGACGTATAGGAACTCACCTTGTTCCCGAGAAACCGGGATGTAGCAATCCTTCATCGATTCTGGAGTAAGAGATTGGGAGAAGGTTTTCCTTTGGATAAAACCCATCACAAGCCTTGGAAGTAACTTTAAAAAGCGAAAACGATCTTGCCGGGCTGCCTCATAGAGCCGCTCAATAACAGATTTTGTCGGTTCAGATCTGAGCGAATTTCGATTTGTCATATAACCTCCGTACCGCCTAATAATTATACAGTCTGTATAAAACGACGAACACAGACTGTATAAACCGACTTACAAACGGTCTGCCGGACCTCTAAAATATTACCAATCCATATACGCGAATTCATGTCGTAACACAGGTTTATTAAAATTACCCCCAATAGTTCTGGTTTGTCAAAACCGTCGGCACCTTCCACTGAAGCAAATTAGTATGAATGAAACTGTAAATACTCTGGTCAGCTGGAATGCTGCAGGAGTGGTGGTACCATACCAATGCAACAGGCAAACCAGCGACACCTCGCCATAGCAAACTTTGTCCGGTTATATTTATAAATCGCCTGTATTCCTAACTGTTCACGTTTTGGGAAAAAACAAATACATCATCTTTTGTACAACAAATTTTAATTCTTGGCTATCGTAAATATTACGAGTGCCAGTAGCAACTTTTGCTATTTTTCATATTTTGCAGCAGGGAATTAGCACTTTTTACGATGAGTGTAATCGTGAGCGCAGCTCAGCCTTTCGATGTAAAACCGGATTGGATGCTGATTCCCACACACTGGCGCTTCATTCTGGGAAATATCCAATTGATGGCGGTGTGCGATACTGATGCGCCAACTTACACTCTGGTTAGTACATGTATTAGTTTGTAGACGAACAGGTGGGCTGAAAGGCTCATCAGTATCTGTGCAAATTACGGTGTTGGTAAAATCAAGCGCGCAATTTCTCTATATACATATCGAGTTTTCGGCCGGGGATGGTAGGAGGCTGCATCAGGTAATCCATAGTGGCGGGATTGGGCCATAGAAAACGCTGCCTTCCCCGGTAATCAACTGGTGGGATCTAACAGCGTCATCTGAGTGCTGGTAATCTTTGATGGATTTTAAAAGGAGACCATTGCTAATCTTTCAATAAATAAATGTCGTTTTGCTTTGATTTGGTTTAAATCGAATGCCGTTATATTTGGCAATTGGCCATTGTCTTTTTGATCCCGCAGGTTGACAGTGATCACTCGGGTACGTTGATCAAGTGTATTGCCTCCCGACAGTCCGGCTTTAGCCAATTGATTCCCTATATTTGGTATGTCTGGTTGTACCAGATGAAAACCTTGAAGGAATAACGAATTGTCGTTTTTCAGGTTTTTATAGTCAAAGGCAACAATATCAGGAACCAGGCCTTTGTCCGTGGTTTTTTCACCACTTGTGGCGGTCACAATGGTTTCTGCAATCGACTTATTATCATCAAACGCCCAGGCGTTTTTACCGGCATATCCCGAAAGCCCCAGCAGAAAAATGGCAACTGTAAAAATGATCGATGATTTCCTTATTACTGAATGTCGTAAATTCTGGTTGCTCATTGTCATTCTCCTTTTTGGTATTTTTTATTAGTGTTTTTTTTGTTTGATAACTAAGCATATAGCAGAAGGCGTGCCAAGTCATATATAGCAATAAATTACAGATGGTTATATTCAATTTGGCAGGTTTACCAGCCAAGAAAGGTGGTGATATTCACCAACAAATGGCAATAGAAACTATTTTGTGGTGGGCTTGCAAATCATGCAGAAATGAAAAAGTTCCCAAAATCAGTTTGCTAAAATAGGACGCCGAGTTTGGGGCCTCATTTTAGGAATTGGTTTAGCTTATCGAAGAACCACCGGCGGATTACAAGATCACGCCGGCGCCCAATCCCATGGCGGCAAAAACGTAACCCAGTGAATATGTGGCCACCTAATAGAAAGGCCATTGCCTTAAATTATACAACAAAATGACAGGGCTGATAAGGAAGAATCTTGCCATGACAGATCTAAATCATTTTCTTGAACCCGGGACCCCGGTGACGGATGACCCGCGCCGTATCCCTGTTAAACCGGTCCCAGAAGCGACCGCTCCGACACTGATTGTCAAAAACGGGCGTATATTTGATGGGTCGGGCAAATCCGCCTGTGTCGACACGCTGGTGATACAGGGAAATAAAATAAAGGAGATCGTCAAAATCGGTACGGCGGTCTGGCCAGATGAAACGCGGGTGATCGATGCGTCCGGGAAAACCGTCATGCCCGGCATGATAGATCTGCATACCCATCTATCTTACGTAGATCTGTCCGCCATGGATCCCCATGCATTTAATGAAGCGGATGGCACCCTGAGAGGGGTGGAGAAATGCCGGTACTTTATTGAATGCGGAATTACCAGTATCCGGGATATGGGCTCTTATGGCGCCATACCGTTTCGGTTGAAGGAGTGGATCGCCCGGAAACGGATCCCGGGGCCTCGGGTGTTTGCGGTAGAGGCCGGTGTGGACATGGTGGAGCACACACTTCCTCGTACCGATGAATCCATCCGCCTCATGGCGGAGAAAGGCATCGAGGCGATTCCCACCATCGTGCCATATATTCTGATCATGAACCCGGCCTAAACCAGCTGAAAAATAATTATGGAAGAAAGCATTTTAAAGGCAGTTAAGTTTTTTGAGCACTTTTTAGGCTGTGCTTGCCTTACAAAGTTCAAAGACACTTTACACCCTTCGGTCACTTGATAACTATAAACTCACAAAATACTTAACATGTTAACTATTTTGTGATAGCTACTCTTCAAATTTGGCTATTCCAAAAATCTTAACTAGTTAAGCAATCTGTGAGTATATAGATATCTACACTTTTCGAAGACGAAAAATATGTGAGATATGTAGCAGCAAGCTCAAATTATTGGGGGATACCAGGTGACCACGAAGCGCGGGAATTTCCATCTTAATAGAAAATCGTGATTGAAATAAGGAAAAAACAAAATTCAATTATTTCAATAAATACGGGTTTTCGGGAACCACAATTTGCGCGAACGGTGACTTTCCTTATGGATTCTGCCGTGTTCCTATGCGTTGTGTGGCTGCTGCTCTATATCGGGCCCGAATGGTTTAAAGATCATCAACAATTGCGGAAGCAGTGTCAAGGCAGCAATCAAAGCTATTAACATAGCCAATCCTGTCAGGAGGCCGAAATAGATACTGGGAAGGAAATTGGACAGGGTCAGGATTGAGAAACCCATGATAATTGTTACCGAAGTGTAATACATGGCATGGCCGATGCCTTCGTGACATATGTGAATCGTCTCAACATAGTTCCTGTGAACTTTGAACTCCTGAACGAACCTGTAGAGGTAGTGAATCGTGTTATCCACAGCAATACCGATACTTATCGCCGCAACCGTGATCGTCATCATGTCAAGGGGAATATTCAGCCAACCCATCACACCCATAACGACTCCAATGGCAAGCAGATTGGGGGCAATGGCAATCAAAGCCACTTTTAATGAGCAAAACAAGATCAGAAACATAGCTATCAGAACCAGAACGACGGCCCCAAGCGTCAGGATCTGTGATTCGAACAGACTCTGCAGCATATTGTTGTATAGCACCAGCATACCGGTCAGATGGATTTGATCCTCCGTCAATCCCAGTTGCCCGACAAGATCGTGCCGGATCCTTTTCAACAATTTGTTCCGATGCAAAGATTTCTCTGAATCCCTAACGCGAATCGAGAAGCGCAACTGATTATGCGGTATCGATACATAGGGTTTGAATATCATTGTTTTAAACTTGTCGGGCAAGTTGCTATACAGCACCGCCAGTTGAAAATTGTTTAAAGGTTCTCCGTTGTTCAGGTCTTTCGTAATTTTCAGCATCGTGGCCAATGACATCACCTTCCCGGTCTCGGGCAGATTGTCTAAGTAGTCGTGGATTTTGGTAGCCTGCGCCATTTTGCCGGCTGTAAACCAGTATTTATCGTCATCTCCGGTCTCATCAAATTCATCAAAATTGTCAGAATCATCATTACCGTTATCATCGATTTCGGGGACAGGTGCGGGAATGTAGGCTTCGGGCTCAAAAATATCGATTATCACATCCAGCGGAGTGGTTCCACCCAGCTTTTGATCGATAACTTTCATGCCTTGATAGATCTCCGTCGAGTCTTTAAAGTAATCAATAAAACTATTTTCCACGGCCAGTCTAGAAATTCCCAGAGCGCTGATAATAAAGATGATACCACTGGCTACCAGTACCATTTTGCCGTGTGCGACGGTGAATCCGGCTAGAAATGAAGTCAGTGAGAATCGTGGTTTCTTTCTAACCCTCATAGGTTTTTTACCCAGCAACATTAATCCGGCGGGAAAAAGCAAGTGTGTCACCATCAAGGAAACAATAATTCCGACAATCATCATCCAGGCAAACATTTTAACCGGTAGAATATCGCAGAGCAGCAGTGAGCCGAAACCGATAATCGTTGTCAGTGCAGAATATATTAAGGGCGTTACCATCAGACGGCCGGTGTCGAGAATAAGCGTACGCTGCAGAGCATCAGGATTGACGATTAGCAGGTCCCGGTAGCGTACAATCAGATGAATGGAAATGGCCATGGTAATGATGAGTTGTAAAGATATGAAATTGGAAGATATAACCGTGACCGACCACCCAAACATGCCTAGCAGTCCCATCATGGTAATTGCTGAACAAGCACAGCAAATAATCGGTAATAAAACCCAACGTAAATTTCTAAAAATGACACCCAGGGTGACAATCAGAAAACACAGAATCCCAATACCGAATATTTTCAGATCGTTTTTAATGAAGCTGATCAAATCATCGGTGATCATGCTGATTCCGCCCAGAAAAAGCACGGCATCCTCACGGTAGTTGTCCATAATCGTTCGGACGGCGACGATGTCTTGGTGGCGGGTCTTCCTCATCTCGTCCCTGTGCTCTTGGAGTTGTTGCGTCGTCTTTTTTAGCTCAGTCATCTCGATCGCCAGAAGCGATTGATCAAGCTTCTTTTCTCGTAAAGTGTCGCGATGGGCCAATAGGTCTTGATAAACTGCATCGGTGTGGAATTTGATCTGGAGCGCGGTGGTCTTAAGATCAGGGCTAACCAGCAAGTTCTGGTAAAGGGGACTTTTTTTGAATTCATTTTTGGCCAGGTTTCGATCCACTGTCGACGATTCAAGGGTTCGGATGCCGGCGCCCAGATCCTGAAATGGTACGGACGAGCTTTTCAGCAACGGGGCATCCAATATCGAAAATACCGATGACACATTCTTCATCAGCCTTAGTTCGTCTCGAAGGCGGGTCAGTTTTATCAGTGCATGGTCTGAGAACAGGTCGCTTTCAGGGGTATAGGTCATCAGCAAATAATCATCCCCTCCATAACGGGATTCAATAAGCCGTGAGTATCGCAAGTCCTCGTCAGTTTCGAGAATCAGGGTTTCCGTTGACGCGTCCATTCTCAGATCCGTTGCCTTGTAACCGAGGAAAGAAATCAATAATAAAAGACAAAACAGGAAGGGCAATGGCCGATCAAGGAGGACTTTGTCGTAAAAAAGGATTAACGGAGAATGCCATGTCATCATAGTGGTAGCATAATGTCTTTGGATTGAGGTTATTAAACGAGTTCGGAAATCCACAGCCCTTGGGTGTAGGACTTTACTGTTTAGCTGAATTTTCCATTTTCAGTATAGGGCTCGCGCAGGAAAGCGAACCCTTACAGTCCTGTCCAATCTGCTGGCATTTACGACATTTTTTCAATCAGCACAGACCAATATTCTCCCATTTTCTCCTGGCGTAAAACATGGTGCCCTTCAAGTTTAACGGAGCCAGGCACATTTTCAACAGGATCTCCGTCATCGAGAAATATTTCCAGGATTTCTCCGGGTGTCATACCGGCCAGCTGGATTTTGGTCTGGGCGAAATTGATCGGGCACTTTACACCCCGGAGGTCTTTGAACCGGTTGGCCTGCCTGTCGGTTCTTTTTTTGAATGTATCGGTTGATGTGGCATCGTTCGCCGGGGTGGTTGCACTGTCCCTGGAAGCCATGCGAGCCGATATGTTATCTTCCTTGCCGGGGAACCTCATCGTGTCGTCCATTCGGCTGTAAAGAGCTGTCACCGATTTTCCCAGTGCGAGAATGTTCTCCTTATGATCCGCTAATTTTTTATATGTTTTGTTCCGAACCATCTCGACGATGAACCGATGGTCCTTATCTACAAGACCGGTACCGATAAAGTGTTTGAGAAACAAGCCATAGGTGTCTCTGTCCGTTATCGGTTCTTCTCCCCGGGTAATCAGAAGCATTCTGCAAGCGAAGAAAGCCGTGTCTTTTAGTATTTTCTCCAGTTTGTTTGTGTTATTATTCCAGGATGCAATGGTTTTCAAATTTGATCGGATAGCCTTGTCATCCACATCGATCATGTCGTAAATGCCTGCTGAACACTCAGCTTTACCGAGGATATTCCTGGTTGAGAAAAGTTCTTTTGAACCATGATCGTAGTAATATTTTTCATCTTCTTCAAACGTCGGAATTCGATTAAATCGGTGCTTGCATAGGTTTGTAACGTACTTTTTTCCTACTTGATGCCAGTACCGGTAAAAATCGGCATATGCCGGAGCTGTTTTTTTATAATCCCGGAAATTTGTTAACACCTCGACAAGAAACCGGGGTAAATCTTTTGAATGAACCCACCCGGCCTGTTGGGCGAATCGGTTTTCGTCGCCCTTGATCCTGGCGCCCCCAAGAACGTTATAAGTCGGGATGGGGCGGCCTTGGATACGGCGAACCTTTCCGTAAAATCCAAGATCCCCGGTCCAGTGATTCGCGCACGCGTTCGGGCACCCGCTTATATGAATCCGGATATCTTTCAGCAGGTCAAAATCGAGGCCCGATTGATCAAGATGCCTGAAAATCGCTGCTGTTGCAGGCCGGGGATAATTAATGCCAAGCTGGCAGGTTTGAGCGCCTGTGCAGGGGACGATCCGGCCAAAAAAAAGTGGGATATCGTTTAGGGTATGCAAGGCCATTAATATCCGACAAACGGTTTTCAGATATTTGCCTGGAATATTCCGTATGTAGAAATTTTGATCGCTGCTGCAACGTAACACATTCTCCCCGAAAGGCACTAGAATACGTGCCAGCCTGTTGCAGTCCTCACTGTTTAGGTCCCCCAGATTCAGGGCAAGCCGGATACTGAAAAGCTCTACCTGTTTTTGGGGGATTACATTCCGGTCATGCCAGGCATCGTAGTCCTTTACACTTTCGACACCCGCTGTAAGATGAATATGGCGATATTGATTTTCCATGTTATCAATCGGTTGAATGTAAAGATCCAGGCGTTCATCGTCATATACGTTCTCAAGCGTCTCTCTGTAAATCTCACGGAATCTTTTCTCCCCAAGATCATCGTAGACCAGGAACCTGATCCGGGCATGGTGCTTGTTCCGCCGGTTTCCAAATCGGAGGAATACGGATTTAACGGATCTGACTACTTGGTAGACTTTGCCTTCGGGAATAAACTCATGCAGCAGTATCCCTTTCTTTGGTTTGGCGCCTAAACCGCCACCGACAAACACGGCATATCCCTTTTCACCGCCTTTGTCAAGGCGGGCAACAAAGCCGAGATCCTGGAAAACGCAGGATGCCGTGTCTGTTGCCAGGGAGCTAAAGGCGATTTTGAATTTTCTGGGCAGGTCAAAACTGTCGGTATCGGAAATCAGACGACTGGTCAGGGCGATGGCATGGGGCTGAACATCAAACAACTCATTCGGATGGATGCCGGAGTCATGGTTTGTTTCAATATTCCGGATGGTATGCCCGCCGCCGCCTTTTGTGGTGAGGTTGACGGATGCAAGTTCACGGATAACGGTAATCGTATGGGCCAGATCTACCTGATGAATCTGGAGCTCCGATCGGGTCGTGACATGGACCCGGGAATCGCCGAATCTTTCGGCCAGGTCTGCGATTTTGGCCAATTGCTTTGGGGTGATGATGTTCCCGGCGCAACGGATACGGCACATATAGGTCCGGTCCCCTCTTTCCTGGTAGATCCCCATTTTAACCCGCTTCGCCGTGAAGGCCGTTTCATGAAGTCGCCCTTGTTTAAACGTTTCGAGATCTTTTTCGAATTGCTCAATGTCGTGAGCGAGTGTCGCCGGTAGTTTGTAATGCATGATGAATGTCCTCTAAAAACGCTCCGGAACTCAAATGATTTCCAGAGGCTCAGGGGTTACCTTGCCTTGCTTGATTTTGAATGATTCAATGTCTTCTAAGTTATTCGCAGTCGAGGCAATTACATAGCTGATATCAGGATCATAGGCCAGGCGGATATCTTCTGCCGATGGTCGGGCCGGTGTCTCGGGATGACTATGATACACGCCAAGTATTTTCAGCCCTTTTTCACGAACGAATCTCATAACATTAAACTGTTCCTCTGGATCAAAAGAGAAATGCGTTTCACTGCGATCGATATTGGTCATGGGAAAACTTTCGGTTATAACGCCGTCTTTTCCGGCAAGATACCCGCATGCTTCGAGGGGTGCCTCTGCCTTTGCCTGTTTAAAAACATCCGTTACAATTTGTTTTAAAATTTTCATGCCGTCAGATCGCAAACTGTTGGTTCATAATCGATTAACGCTGTAATGGACGGGTTGTCTCCACACACCGCGCAATTTTTTTCCTTTGTAAGCGCTACATTTCTGAATTCCATCTCAATTCCATCGAAAAGCATCAGGCGATCGGTTAAAAGAACTCCTTTCCCGATAATGTACTTCAGCGCTTCAGTTGCCTGTAGTGTGCCGAATATTCCGGCCATGGCGCCCAGCACACCCGCCTGGCTGCAGCTCGGGACGGTGTTCGGGGGTGGCGGCTCCGGAAAGATACATCGGTAGCAGGCGCTTTGACCGGGGATGACGGTCATTGTCTGGCCCACGAACTGGAGTATGCCGGCATGTGAAAACGGTTTTTTTGCAAGGACGCAGGCATCATTGATCAAGAATTTTGCGGGAAAATTGTCCGTCCCGTCAACAATAAAGTCATAGCCCCGGATAAGTTCCAATATATTTTCAGCGGTCGCCGACTTTATATAGGTGTTGACCGTAACATCAGGATTCAGCCGGTGGATCTTTTCTTTAGCGGATTCCACCTTCGGTTTGTCGATATCAGCGGTAAAATGGATGACCTGTCGCTGAAGATTGGTCAGATCAACCACATCCCCGTCCACTACACCAAGGGTGCCGACACCGGCTGCGGCCAGGTAGAGCAAAACCGGCGCGCCCAGGCCGCCTGCTCCTATCACCAGCACTTTTGCTTCGGAAATTTTTTGCTGCCCCTCTACACCGACATCGCTCAAAATCAAGTGGCGACTGTATCTTTCAATCTGTTCGTTGGTAAATTCAATCATTGTGAAGCTCCGTAATGTGGTGCTGAAAATATGGATCCGTATTCGCGAAACAGAGTGCTCACCTGCTCAGTGCCTGATCGATATCCCGGATCAGGTCCTCTACGGTTTCGATTCCCACGGAGAGTCGAATCAGACCCTCGGTTACCCCCAAGACTTGCCGTTCTTCACGCGTGTATTCACGGAAAATCGTCGAAGCCGGATGCAGAATCAGAGAGGTGTTGTCTCCCAGGTTTGAAGCGCGGCGGATAATCTTCAGCCGGTTCAGGAAATGAAAACAGCTTTGCTGGTCCGCCAGTTCAAATGATAACACTCCGCCGAAACGGCCGCCAAATTGTTTTTTGGCCAGTTCATGATAAGGAGAATCGGGCAATCCCGGGTAGTTTACCGCTTTAACCATTCCGTTTTCACGTAAAAATGATGCAATTACCGCCGTGTTGGTACAAACTTTTTCTATTCGCAAGGCGAGCGTTTCCAGGCCGAGACCATGCAAATAAGCTGCCTGGGGCGCCATACACGCTCCCAAATCCCGGTACACCTCCCGCCTTAAGCGCGCCAGAAATGCCCATTCCCCAAATTTGTGATATGCAGAGAGGCTGGGATGGGCGCGCCATTCGCATTTTCCCAGATCGACAATGACCCCGCCAATAGCGGTTGCACCGCCCGAAATCAGTTTCGTGGAAGAGTGGACGACAATATCCACGCCAATATCTTTTCCTTTGAATAAGTACGGGGTGGTGACCGTACTGTCGGCAATAACTGCAACCCCCCTGTCGTGGGCGATTTCCACAACTTTTCCCATATCGGGTACGGTCATTCCGGGATTGGAAATGGTCTCTAAAAATATAGCACGGGTCTTATGGTCAATGGCGCGTTTGATCTGATCCGGGTCATCAATATCCACAAACCGGACCTCGACCCCAAAGTTGCTCAGTGTATTTTTAAAAAACGAATAGGTGTTTCCGAATAGGGAAATCGTGGAGATAATATTCTCCCCCTGTGTGACCAGGTTAAGAAACGTATTTGAAATTGCAGCCATTCCGGAAGCCACCGCGATAGACGCCCGGCCGTTTTCAAGTGAATTGATTTTTCGTTCGAAGGCTTCCACAGTTGGATTTGTCACCCGACTATACGTATGGGCGGGTTTCCGAAACGCGAATGCATCTCCCATCTCTTCAGCCGTTTCAAAAGAAAACGCAACACCGGCATAAATCGGGTACTTGATGGCATGATGCGCATCTGTTTTCAGGGGGGCGCCATGAACAGCCCTTGTATCAAACCCCAACTGTACCATCGCTCATCCTCCCCGCTGCGCTCCGCCACCTACGAAGAAAAGGATCTCGACCCTGTCGTTTTCTTTTAAATAAGTCTCTTCGTATTCATTACGGCGCAAAATCTTTTTGTTCAACTCAATGGACACCATTTCAGGCTTTCCAACTTTTCTTTCTTTTAACAGACCGAATACAGACAGCCTGTCCGGCATTTTTTCCCTTTTCCCATTGACAGTAAGTTGCATATTGTTTTTCCTTTCCGATACAGGTGTTGTCACTTGCTCCGCTTCGTCTGGCGAACCATCATCCGGGGCAGTCCGTCAGATGTGGTAGGTATAGCTTTTATTTTCTTTTGCCAGGGCGGATGCTTCTCTTTTTCGGATATCAGCAAAGCTGATATGATCTATTACTTCGGCTATGGCCGCCGCCACTTCTTCAAACACACCAAAAAAACCGATTCGGTCCACCAAGTCCTCGTCGACCAGGTTTTTCAATGTTTTATCCGGTGCCGGAAAGAGAGGCGGATCCATGAGGCGAATGACCTCTCCCATCATGATTTTGTCGGGAGGACGCGTGAGACGATATCCGCCTTTGGGACCTTTTTTGCTTTGGACGATGCCCCCTTTTATTAATTGGAGCAAAATCCGTTCTATATATTTCCGTGGAATGTTTCGTCTTTGGGCAATAACGCGACTGTGTTCCCTGCCAAGTTCATAATAATTCGATAAATCCAATACGATTGTCAGTGCGTATTCACATTTTCGAGAAAGTTTCATATGGTTATCCGTATATATAATCCTCATTATATATAGACTATAAGATGTTAATTGTCAAGAATTATTTTTAATGCTATATAACAAGATGTAATAACATATATTTTTAGTATACATAATACACCCTCCACAAGGTATACTTTTACTGACTGCTTGCTGATTAT
>JAFDDL010000451.1 GCA_019310865.1 Deltaproteobacteria bacterium
GACGATATTGTTGGAACGTGGAGTTGGGTTCAGAGTAGCGGGGGGATCGCGGGTATACTGGAAACCCCCGAATCAACAGGTGAGTCGCGAAAGGTTGTATTCGACGACCAGGGCAACGTAACTTATTATACCGATAATATAGTCACCTTATCATCGACCTATTCATTGGGAGAAAGCCTGACAATTTTTTCTGATGAGCCCGTTCCCGTTGTCTACGTTGAGGGCCAACTCACACTTGCCTATTCATTCCCGGCATGCGGCGAACTTGAACTGGCCGAGGATGTGTTTGACGGATTTATACACCTGTATCAGAAATAACAACCGCCCCGGACAAACAAGGAGTGCGAAAATTGTTGCGGGATATTTGCTTTCACTTACTTGAAACCACAATTTTTCACAACTTTTGAAAAAATCCGCAATACCAACGCGTTCATTCTTCTGCTCTAAAAATCATATTGAAAACATTAGAAAAAACGTCAGTAACTCTTAATACTCCAACTATTTCGGCTCCTTTTGTTACCAGTAAAGATTGATGGTGCCCCACGACTAATCTGTGTATACCTGATTGCAGGGTATCATTTTCATCAACGTATTCCCCGTCTTTGGGAGTGTACATAAATTCTTTCACTTTCAATTCGTCAGCTCTTTTTTTCAGATTTTTCAGTGGTTCAACCCAAGGCATAAATTGCTCTTGGAGTGTTTGTATAAATTTTTGTCCAAAACCGAATTTAGCCATTCCTTTGGTAAGCCCAATCTCAGCGTATTTAGGTTCTAACGCTTTTAATATGTCCAACTGGCTTATCTTTCCCACAACCTGATCATTTTCATCAAAAACAAGCACAGCCCTGTGTCTGTAACGGCTCTGATCAAATGACTCCTGAGCTTTTTCCAATGCTTCAACAGCATCTTTCAAAGTGCCTTCTTTTGAAACGGTTGCGTATTCCGATAGTGGGACCATAAAATCTTTTATATAACATTCCTTCATAATTGCCCTCCTAAGCCACCTATATAAATAAAATAACCATTCAGATATTATTTTTCAATCAATCTTTGATATAATTCACCCTATACTGGGGTATAAACTTTCTTGGCGGTATGTATCACACGCTATCGGAACACGTCGATTTATGTACTTTCTGCCCTATGGCACCGATGGAAATATTCACATAGGCGCGACTTTTCAGACGATCACGGGCGAGCCCATACCCAAGCATGCACCCGCCCCGATTAACGTCCCCGGAAGCGGGCCCATAGCCACCCTGCGCACCCTCAAGGCCTATTTCCCGCCACCCATGACAATATGATTGCAACCGCCGATGCATATTGATAGTCTTGAACCAGGGGGGACATCATGTCAAGGTGCATCACAACCAAAGCCGGAACAACGTGTCCCATCAAGGACACCGCTTGGTCTGACCCTGCCTTCTTGGAAGCGGTACTCGAAATGGACCTTACCGATGATATGCGCTCTTGGGTGCTGGCCCAACAGGAGCGGATTCGACAAGGGCAAGATGATTATCCGGACATATCGGCATAGCAAGATTTGCCAGAGAAAAATAGCAAATATTGATAGAAACCACTCGTAATAATTACAATAGACAGATCCGTCACAGTCAGCTATATAAATAGCGCAAGTTGCCTTCGTCCTGTAGCTGACACAACCGCGTTCATCCTGTAGCGGTGCACCAATGCCAGAAAGACCCTTTATATCCACAGTTAATGTCTTAGCCGTGCGGTTCCCTTCCGGTAGAACAGTATGCAAGGCCTGTTTGGGGACCTTTTTCCGGACACTCGCCAATACCGACGCAAACGAACTCATAACCCACCATAAAATTAAGGACCATCCTGGCGCATTTTGCCACGCGTGCAAGAAACCAATTAAGGGGCTACCATGGAAAAGCACCCTGTTTTCGTAAAGAGGGGTAGACTACGGCAGATGGCCACCCATGTGTTGGCATGTTGTTTTTTTCTGTCCGTATCGGTTGGTTGTGGCCAGACCGGTCCAATCGATTTTAACATCCCTTCACAGGAAATCATCGAGGCCATCGACGTGTTTGTGGAAACAACCGGTTTCAGTTTGATACACACAGTCGGTGGGCAGGTAGATATAAAAACCAATGAGGTGTTGGGAAAATACACCCCAGACGAGGCGCTGAGCATCATGCTGGAGGGTACCGGCCTGGTCCATAAAATAACCGGAAACCGACGACGCGAGTTTTAATCTCTTCGCAGCATTGGCAATTTCACATGAATGTCATAAGCCATAATGGATGAACAGGGGTAACCACATGTCAACCTTTGGTGATGTGCTAACTGGAAGAAGAAGTATCCGAAAGGATGAAGACAAAACAATCCCGGACGAATTGCTCGGTGATGTTCTAAATGCGGTTAAATGGAGCCCGTCCTGGGCAAACACCCAATGCTGGGAAATCATCGTAATCAAAGATTCGGCCCGAAAAGAGCAATTGCAGTCGTTAACCCTCACGACAAACCCAGCATGGGAATCCATTGCTGGCGCTCCGGTAGTTCTGGCCATATGTGCCAAGCTCGGCACTTCGGGATTCTATAAAGATCGGGCTTTAACCAAATTCGGGGATTGGTATATGTTCGACATGGGACTGGCGACACAATCCCTGTGTCTTGCAGCATACGAGCAGGGTCTGGGCACGGTGGTGGTGGTGGGATTTGACCATGATAAGGCCAGAGAGTTGCTGGCCGTTCCACCGGGACATGAACTCGTAGCGATCATCCCTATGGGGTATCCGGCCGAAACATTATCTGCCCCCAAGCGGCGCGAACCGGCAGAGTACGTGCACAACGAAACGTTTTAACCCTTCCCCAGCTTATTGCACGAGACCCTGTCACCCGGGGTATCGGAGCCAGCCGGGGGTGTTCACGCCACCTGGTGCTTATGGTAAGAAAGTCCCAGAATACGCGAGGCACCCACATTACAGATACCCACATGACATCGCGAGCCTCACACCCATAGCCACTAAATCTAAAATTATAAGTCGTGCTACTTTTATTGTTAGCTGAATCAAATGATCGAAATCGCCTCAACCGGCTTTTTAAAAAAACTCGATGTTGACAAATTAACAGTGAATTGAGCCTCATGCGACCATTGCTGCAAAACAACGCAGTTCAGTGATTGCATTATTTTGCAGCAATTATTAAATATTTCAATTAATATCAAGGATATAGGAATAAAAATCAGTAGCGGTTGCTTCATTTTGAAGCAGCCGTTTTTTTGTCATGACCTCATAAAATCCCATAACAGCTTGTATTTATAACATAATCATTTTGTGGCACGCATGTTGCTCTATATTATGTCAACGACGTGAGAGATCTTTCATAGATACAAAGCAGTTTCAATCTCCAAACATCAATATGGCAACGAAATGGGGGTACACCATGAAAACGAACCGACAAAAGATAAAGCAATTTATTTCGGGATTGATTGTAAGTTGCGCGATGGGCTTTTTTATCGTTACCTTACCCTCTATAGCTGATGGTGAAATGGATGTTGGTGATGCATCGCCTCTTTTTACCGCAGTGCAACGATATACCGCCCTTGACGCATCTGACGACGCACCTGACGATCCCACAATTATCCGCCAACGATTTGTCAATATTAATCTTAATGTGCTCGAAACTACCGGTAATTCTTCGGCAAATGAAGTCAAAAAGTTAACAGGGAATAATGTGAAAAAGTTAGCAGGCAATGATGTGAAAAAGCCAACCGGAATAAAACTGAATCTATTTGATGATTCAACTTTTACGGCAAATGTTGACCGGGTGGAAACAGATTCCCAGGACAGTTATGCTTTAGTTGGCCGCATTGAGGAAGAAAGTATCAGTAGTGTTATCCTGGTGGTCGGGCAAGATGGCACACTTACCGGAAACATCACAATTTATGATATGTTTTTTCAGGTACGCTACGCAGGAGATGGAACACATGTCATTCGTGAAATTGACCAAACCGCCTTTCCGGAAGGGGCAGAATCTGTTGTCATCGATGAATCGCGCGATACTTCGTTTGAAGATAAAGCCGATCAATTGGATTTTGAGCAGATGGATAGTGGATCAATAATTGATGTGATGGTTGTTTATACGCCGGATGCACGTTTTGCGGCCGAAGGCGAGGCAGCCATGCACAGGTTGATTGATTTGGCCGTACTTGAAACCAACATAGGTTACAGCTATAGCGGCATCCATCAGCGGTTAAGATTGGTCCACACAGAGGAGGTAAACTATTCCGAAAGTGAATTTGACATGGGTGAAACCCTTAAAAGACTCCAATTAAAAAACGATAGGTATATGGACAATGTCCATACGTTGCGAGACACATACGCTGCGGACTGTGTTGTTCTGATTACGGAATCCGGAAATTATTGTGGTATAGCTTATGTAATGAAAACTGTTGATCACGCCTTTGAGTCAGGGGCCTTTTCCCTTGTTAAAAGGGGCTGTGCAACCTCAAAGTACGCTTTTGCCCATGAATTGGGCCACAACATGGGCTCCGTCCACGATTACGATAATGCGATCAATGTCCCGAAAGGTGCATATCCATATTCTTATGGTTATCAGGCGCCCGATGAATCGTTTCACACGATTATGGCCTATGACTGCCCCGGGGGGTGCCGGCCTATAAATTACTGGTCCAATCCAGATGTGAATTATAATGGACAACCAACTGGTGTGGACCATACCGCATACAGTGCTGCCGACAATCGAAGATCTCTTAACAATACGGCCCTTACAGTTGCTAATTTCAGAACCAGTTTATTTAAAAAGCCAGTAATAACCAATCCAGTGCCCGGCACTATACTGTCAGGCGCAACGCAGACCTTTTGCTGGACTGCCGACGGTGTGTCAGTGACCAATTGGCTCCTTCATGTCGGATCGCGTCGGGGCGCGAGGGATATTTATAACAGTGGTGGTCTGGGAACAGCCACTTGTGACACCGTCAGCGGTCTTCCGACAGACGGCAGTATTGTCTATGTGCGCTTGTATTACCGAGGGGACGGCTCATGGGGGTACATCGACGAGACCTACACTGGGGGTGACACACCTGAAATTACCACTGATCTATCTGCAGCGAAATCCGAATGGCTTTATTATGATGTCAATGTTCCTGAGGGTGCTTCCAATTTAACGGTGACGATATCAGGGGGCACTGGTGATGTCGACCTGTATACCCGATTCGGAGCAGAGCCTACGAAGGACGACTACGACTGCGGATCCTGGGAGTGGGACAATAATGAAACCTGCACCCATGCGGCACCCGAAGCCGGGGTCTGGTACATTGGTGTGCATGCTTTCAGCGCTTTCTCCGGTGTAAGTCTCACAGTCGAATACTACTAAGGAAACTGACTTGCCCCCAGCATTTGTACCAATAGCCACAAGGGATTGGGACGATTCTGCAAGGTCGTTTCAATCCCCTGTTGCTCTCAAGATCATGGTGCTTACCAAAACGTATCACACGCATTCGAGTCACAGTTGATTCTTTGATATCTGCTATATCTCACCAACCCCAACAACGCAAAAACAGCGGGTGAAAAGGTTCGTATACGCGGCATTTTTCAGACGATTACGCAACAGCCATACCCAAGTATACCCCCGCCCGATTTATCCCCCGTGAACGCCAGTGGAAGGCCCCTGAACGTACCCTGTACGTATACTGGAAGCCGGTGTACGTATCGTGATGAAACCCCCATGCGACGTAAAAAACTCTTGCATATATTGGTTGCGTGCTCCGTATCCCGTTGCTATGATATCACCCAGGAGGACGAATCATGCCACGTGGACCTATTAATTAATCTTTTCGTAGCATTGAGAGTTTTACATTAGTGTCATAAATCATAATCAATGAACGGAGGTAGCCCCATGTCAACATTTGCTGATGTGTTAACTGGAAGAAGAAGTATCCGGAAATACGAAGAAAAAGCAATACCGGATGATGT
>JAFDDL010000025.1 GCA_019310865.1 Deltaproteobacteria bacterium
CAGAGTGAACGATGCGTGTTTTTTCTGTCATGATCACCTCTGATAATGGTTGTTTTAGAACATTTTGAAATTGGCTCTTAGATATTTGGACTTTACGATGTGCCTTGTCTCTGTTTTCGTCGAGTTGTTGCGGCGGTAAAATCTGCCATTACCGACCTTATGTATTCGCGCGCATCCTTCGGCGGATGGTGGATGATCTCACGTTTTTCAAGTACGAGTGACTTTGAAGGACATGTGTAGGCACATACACCACAACCAATACACAAATCAGGATTGACTGCAGATACCTTACCTCTTTTGTTTTTCAGTTCCTTCTTTTCTTTTTCGCCGGCAGTCTCTACCACCGTGACTCGGCCCTTGGCCTTTGGACAGTCTTCAAGATGCATCGCATCCATGGGACAGCGTTTTACGCACAGCCCGCAACCAATACAGGTTTCACTATTGGTGTGCACCCGGTAATTGGACGGAGCCATGCCTTCCGTATGCTTGAGCTTGTGGAATGCCTCGAAAAATAAACAGCAGCAAGGGTCGCAATTGCAGATGGTATCAGGGGCTTCCTGCATGTTTGATACACCATGGACGAGCCCGGCTTCAGCACTTTTATGGAGAATCTCTTCGGTTTCCTCACGGGTGATTTCACGCCCCATATTGTTTTCCACGATGTAGTGACCGAGCCGGCCAAAATGGAGGCACACCTCGGTGGGATACTTGCAGTCCGGAAAATCTGGATCGATGTTTTTTCGGTGCTTGCAAGGACAAATCGAGACAGTGAAATAATCGTGCTGATCCAACACCTTGCGCACTTCTTCATAGGGCAAGATCTCGCGGGTGTCTTCAATCGTTGCCTGGACAGGCAAGGTTCGCAGCCCCTTATGACGGGTGTGGTCCCATTGGTCCCAGTAGCCATGATAATAGTATTGATTCGCCAGAGGCGCGATAGCTTTGGTACGCTCGTCTGTGCGTCCGGGCCAGAAAGCGCCTCGATAATCCACAAATAGGGTGTCATTGAGGCTGTAACGGACAGTATCGCCCCTGACAGTTCTGAAAACTTGACCCTTCTCGGCCATCGCGTCCAACCGCTGTCTCAGCGCCTCCGGTTCCATCTGCTTTATCTCGGCCAACTCCTCCAGATTCATCCCCTTTAAGGGCATGCCTGTCAATAAAGAGGCCTCTTCAGGCGTATAGGTGGCCTCAATTAAGGGCAACAGTTCCCCTGCCTCCGGAAGGCCAAACCACGTTTTTTTTAGCCAATCTCTCAGGCACTCATAGATTTCTTCATCCGGCATGATCATTTCTCCATTTAATTTGCATCAACTTACTTTTACGGTCAAAACCGGGCACTGCCCTTCAAGTATCACATGCTGTGTTGCACTGCCAAGTAACATTTTTTCCAGTTTTGATCGTTTCTTGGCGCCAATAACAATTTCGTCAATTTCATGTTCGTCTGCATATCCTATTAAATCGATCCCTTCAGATTTGCCGCGGATCAACACCTGCGTTTCGCAGGCAATTCCTTCTTTTTCCATAATGGCTTTTGCGTGGTCCAATTCCGACTGGACCTTTTCTGACAGTCGTTCTTCATCCAAGGTGCTTATAATGAGGGAGGTAACCAAATGGACCTCTGCACCAAAGGCCTTTGCTTGTTGTATCGTAACCTGCAGTATACGTTCACTGCCTTTGGTTCCTTCATAGCCCACCATTATCTTCATGATAATACCCCCCATTTATCGTAAATCACTTACAGAATTTCTGAAATCCACCCAGGGTGTAATCATCGGTTTTCATGGTTTGGACCTGCCACCGCCAGGTTGTATTTGGATCACATTGCACAGAAATGGTAGCATGATCCGTACGATCATCAACCATGATAATCCCCCCCCCCATTCTACGCTTTTGTATTTTCCATCTTTCGTTGCCACCAAATCCAAAGGTTGTACACTCGTTTTCCAGTACTTGTTCGCTCGGTCGAAATTAATCTTATATGCAGCGGCGCATCTGCTTGCATCGAGCCACATTACACTGGCCCCATAATTATAATAGGGATCCTGCCAAATTCGCCCACCGCACACCCGTTTTGCGCATCTGCCATATGGATGTCGTATTGGATGCCTGTTTTAACGTTTTCCAGGCCCACGGAATTTGCGCCAGTATTTTTCAATGTACGAGACTTCCGGTTTCCACCAGGGCCGATTCAGGGCAGGCACCGGTTTTCTGGCCATGGCCGGTGGCATGATGGATTCATGTTTTTGGCGCGGCCCGATCATAAAAGCCGGGTTGGCGTACTCCCGGCCTAGTTCCGGATTAAACGGGCAAGCCGGCCCGATGCCCACTTGACAGCGCATCAGGCAGGTATTGCATCGCGTACACAGTTTAATTTTATCCAAATCCCCAGCCATGACCTTATTCGGGTATTCAGGATCGATAAACATTTGACGACCCAGGGCGGAAATATCAAACTTACCGGCAGCAATGTCTTTATCCGCCTTGACCGGATCATGTTGGGAAGCAATGATAACCGGAACGGAGAGTGCCGCCTTGAAGTGTTCGGCTATTTCCGGAAGCGGTTCCGCTCGATCGGCGTCGGTCACCAGGTGTCCCCCTTCCTCGTAACCACCGCCCGCGGAAAGGTGGATATAGTCCAACCCTCTGGCTTCCAAGTCCTGGGCT
Source organism: Deltaproteobacteria bacterium (assembly GCA_019310865.1). The sequence continues at coordinate 2,668 of JAFDDL010000025.1, forward strand.
AAATCGATCATCTCTTCCTTGGTAAGCCCGCCTTCAAAATATTCCTGATTACTGATACGAACGCCCACCACTGCCCCCGGGCAGGCATAACGGATCTGTTCGGTCACTTCATGTAGAAACCGTTTTCGGTTCCGCCACTCACCGCCATACATATCGGTTCGCTTATTGGAAACAGGCGAAAGAAACGAATGCTCCAAATACCCGTGAGGGGCATGGATTTCGATGATATCAAATCCTGCCCGAACCGCTAGCTGACAGCTATTGGCAAATTCCTTCTGCTCGCCTTGAATTTCGCTGATTGACATCTCCCGTGTTTGTTGTCCCACCAGAAATTGACGTGGGGGCTCGCTATTTTTCATCAATGTGGGATATCCCTTGGGCACTTTGTCCAATGCGATCTCATAGGGAAGTCCGCCTGTCGCTGCAGGCGCCAGCTCGTTGTGCTCGTGGGAATGGCCCTGGCGGCCAAAGCCAATGCTCATCTGGGCACAGGCAAGGGATCCAAAGTAATGAATCCGTTCTGTCAGTAGATTTAATCCTTGCATATGGCCTTCGTGGTAACAGTCGGTATTCCGGCCCCAGACAAATTTTGAGGCTAATTTGGTACCCATAATGGCTCCTGTGGAGGTCACGGCAAGCCCCCCCTTGGCCCTGGCGGCAAAATAAGAAAGCATCTGTTCGGTAACCTGTCCGTCGTGGCCCGACAAGGTTTCGTTCATGGGGGCCAGCCACATTCGGTTTTTCAGTTCTATCGGGCCAACCGTGATGGGTGACGTGATGGTCTTCAGTTTCTGATTTGTTAGCTTTTTTTTCTTTGCCATTTTTTTGCTCCTTTGAATAATGATTAGAAAGTTATACTTTCAAACTCACAAGGCTCATTGAGAAACCCTTCTCGTGGATGTATCGATCCCCATCAAACGGGCTAAATTACCGCCAAATATTTTCTGGCGGTCCTCGTCTGTAATTGCCGGGTAGCCATAGTCTTTCTGCATATCTTCCGGAATCTGAAATTCCCTCAGGCCAAGGACGGCCAGTCCAACCTGAATACCGAATCCTGCGAAATCCGTCCCCCAGATGATCTTATCCGGACCGGCAAATCGAAGGGCCTCCCCGATAATCTTTGCAAATTTTCGCGGTGCATTACTGGCCCATGGAACCAAAAGACTCAGGCTGACATACACATTGGGGTGTCCCATGGCCACCATGTTTAGATCATCACAGTGAGGATAGCCCATGTGAAATGCATTGATCTTCAATCCTGGAAAATCCCTGGCCACATCGTCCAGATGTATCGGAAGAGCGTATTTACTCTTCCCAGGTGGCACCCAGCTGAAACCCGTGTGGATATCGAGAACGATGTCCAGTTCCTCGGATTTCTTGTAAAACGGCCATAGATCGGGATCATTGATGTAGGTGTCTTCGGGGGGGTAAAATTTAAAGATCTTTGCTCCCTTTTCCTTTACCCAGTACTCCATTTCCCATATTGTGTTTTTGACCCCTTTATACTTTATGGGTGAAATATTTGGCTGGTACATGAACCGGTCCGGGTGTGTGTCGACTATTTTCGCCATATCACCGTTGGAGCACCAACGACTGGAATACCCGGTTGTGTCCATCATCGATTCCGGCAGCAGACAAGCGATGTCAACACCGTATTTATCCATCGCAATCAGGAGCGTTTCAGGGTCTGCTGATTTTTCCATCTCCCACTCTTCAAAACAAAGATCCTGGAAAACTGTTTGCGGCAATTCAGATAAAAGCGCCCGTTTGCACCCTTCGGCGGCCTTCCACCACATCTGAACCCCGGGAAAGTGGCTGACAGCGGTTATATCGCCTAGTAGATGTGGCTCAGGATCGATCTTAAAATAATCGTCTTTTTGAAACGCTTTGCATACGTCGTTCATAATTACCTCCCTGTATTAACCAGCATTAAATTCCATTCAAGTTATCCGATGGATCGATCCTTTCCCTTCCAGAATGTTGCTCGTACATCTTTTCTAAGTATTTTTCCGACCGCTGTTTTTGGAAGTTCCTCCCATAATTCTATTTTTTTGGGACATTTGTACCCGGCCAGGCTTTCCTTACAATGCGCAATCAGTGCTTCTTCGCTGACGGACATTCCGGATTTGAGAACCACCACCGCCTGTACCCGTTCACCCCATTTTTTATCCGGGGCCGAAACGACGGCGCACTCCATGACCGCTGGATGTTCATAAAGGACGTCTTCGGTTTCCTTTGGGTAGACATTTTCACCACCGGTGACAATCATGTCCGCTTTCCGGTCCACCAGGAAAAGATAGCCGTCCTCGTCCAGGTACCCCATATCTCCCATATGATGCCAGCCGTTGCGAATGGTTTTTGCCGTCAACTCTGGATTTTTCCAGTACCCCATCATGACATGTTTCCCGCAGACCACAACCTCGCCGATTTCCCCCGGCTTCAGCGAAGCATCGTTTTCATCTACGACACAAACATCGCCACACAGCATTTCTTTACCAGCGCTCAGCAAGAGTTTGGATCGCTTGCCTTCAAGCTCGTGATCGTCGGCTTGAAGATGTGTCACGCCAAGTGCCTCCGTAGAACCATACGCCTGCTCAAAGATATTCCCAAATTTCAAAATACACTTTTTTAGCATCTCACGCGGCATGGGGCTGCCGGCATAGCCAATGGATCTGAGACTGGAGAGGTCATACTTCTCGATATCCGGCATCTGCAATAGCCAGCCGTAAATCGTTGGGACCGCATTGATATGGGTGCATTTTTCTTTAGAAATTGAAATGAGAATTTCACTCAGATCCGGCTTCCGAATAATGACTACCTTCCCACCGACAAGCAGCATTGCCATGGCGGACCAGAAAGAAACATGGAACAAAGGAAGTACAAAAGCGGTTGAATCGTCAGGAGTAAATTTCATGGTTATGGCACTGTTGATAAATGATGTCATCAAATTACGATGCGACATCATAACGCCTTTTGGAAGCCCGGTTGTGCCACCGGTGTACATCAGCACGGCCATATCGTCTTCATCAATAGGTATTGCCAGTTCATTTCTTGAAGCGTCTCGAATCAGATTTTCATAATACAAAAATCCCTCTTTTTCATTGTCCAGTGTGACCCAATCCCGAATATCGCTTAGATTATCTTTCATTGCCAAGGCAAGATTTTCAAAGCCATCGCCGGCAAGAAAGCATACTGCCTCACTATCATTTACGATGTATTCAGTTTCAGCGACTGAAAGTCTGGAGTTCAAGGGGGTAACACTCATGCCTAGCTTTGATGCCGCAAAGTATATTTCCAGATATTTATGCGTATTTTCAGACAGAACCGCGAATCGATCCCCCTTTTGATACCCCCTCTCGGTAAGTGCATTGGCAAACTGATTTACCCGTTCATTAAGCGTTTTGTATGTCAATCGCGTTTTTTCAAATACGATCGCTTCACGGTTCGGAAATCGAATAGCGCCTTTCCTGGAAATGTCACTCAATGCGTACATGCTTCCCCCGTATTCCATAATCAATCGGTTCTAATTCATTCTAGGCCCAGGATTTGGGATACCCCATGAACTGCATGATCATGTTCTTGGCCATCTCGTCGGAAATGGGCGAGAACACCATTTGTTTGTAGTCGCGGAAATAGCGCTGCATGTCGTATTCCATGGTGTAGCCGTAACCGCCCAGGATTTCCATGCCCCAGATGGCCGCTTTTTCAGAGGCCCGGGCCGCTACGATCTTGGCCATGCAGGCTTCAATCTCCATGGGTTTTCCCTGATCGGCAAGCCAGGCGCACTTGTAGATCAGATTGCGGGCGTTCTCGATCTCGATGGCAATGTCGGCCAGGTAGTGCTGTAAGCTTTGAAACCGAGCAATGGGTCCTCCGAAAGCATGTCGCTCTTTGGCATATTTAAAGGCATCATTGAAAGCGGCCTTGGCTATGCCCAGAGATACCATGGCCGTGCCGATCCTCTCTGGGTTGAGGACAGGCAACAGTTCGTACCAACCGTTGTGCAAACTTCCCAATATGTTTTCCTTGGGGATGCGCACATCGTTGTAAAAAACCTCATTCGTCCCGGCGGCATGGCCCCCAAGTTTGGGGATGAGGCGGGTTTCCAAGCCCTCGGTTTTTCTGGGAACGATAAACACGCTCAGTCCCTTGGATCTTTTGACTTCCGGATTGGTGATGGCGATGGTCATTATATAATCAGCCACATGTGCCCCGGTTATAAAGACTTTCTGGCCGTTAATCACCCACGCGTCACCATCGTCGACCGCACGGGTTGAGATAGCGCCCAGGATGTCGGTGCCCCCGGCCGGCTCGGTCAGCGCCATGGCCCATCGCTCTTTTCCCTCGGCAATCCTGGGCAGATGTTTGGCCTTTTGCTCATCTGTGCCCAGGTGAACGAGGGGGGTGGTCCCAAAAGTATTGGTTACCCCCGCCCCCAAGATAACAGCCGAGGAGGCGGTGGCCAACTCCTCGCAAAAGATCATGGACTCAATAGTTCCCAGACCCGCACCACCATATTCCTCCGGTACGCTCAATGCGAAAAAGCCCAGTTTGTTCAGGCCGTCCCAGATTTTATCCGGTACAAAGTCGCAGTTCTCATCCATCCAGCGGACATAATCCCGGGTGAGTTCTTTGTCGCAAAACTCTTTCATGCTCGATCGGATCACTTCCTGTTCTATGGTAAAGTTAAAATCCATTGAAGGCTCCTTATAATTTAGCAGTCAATAGTTCCATGTTATGCGTTATTTCAGAAATTCACTGGATGGGTCTAAATAATGGCAATGTGATATCCTCGGTTACCGCTTCAAATACAACCTCGACATCCATTCCGATCGCCACTGCCTCCGGGTCGCACTCTACTATCCGTGTCATCATTCGAATGCCTTCTTCCAAGTCGACGTATGCCAGGACGTATGGTAGATCGCCAGCGAACTTTTTCTCCACCCCTCCCAGGGTTACCGTATACGTATATATTTTGCCTCTTCCGCTTGCTTCCGACCAATCTAAATCCGAAGACCAGCATTCCGGGCAGGTTTTTCTCGGGTAAAATATCTTTTCGCTACATCCTTTGCATTCTTGAATAAGAAGCTTATTTTGTTTTGTGCCTTCCCAGAATTTTCGGCTCCAGGGTTGAATGGCCGGCAGCGGTTTTTCGTAATCGTTCATGATAATTCCCTCCCCCAAATCGTTGTGATGGCATTCATTCCGGATCCACCTGCTGAGGTCGCAAGCGCAGTTTTACAATCCGGTACTTGGCGTTCCCCTGCTTTTCCCATCAACTGACGCGCTGTTTCCACATAATTGGCGATACTCACTCCCGAACCGGTATGTCCCCGTCCGATGGCATCTCCCATGGTCGCGCAAGGCAATTTCCCGCCCGGCGATGTATGGCCTTCCTTTATGAACTTTCCGGCTTGTCCGGGTTCGCAGACCCCAAGTGCCTCCATAATAACACATTGCAAGACGGGATAGGCCCCGTAGATCTCAAGAATATCAAGGCCTGAAGCAGCCATTCCAGCCTCTTCCAATGCGTCTTTTGACGACTCTTGCCACGCATTTTTCATGAAAAAATCTTTCCGAAGCACCGGGCATGCTCCCAAATATCGAGCCCCCTGGCCCAGTTTATAGACGGGTGTTTCCGTGATTTTTGCTGCCAGTTCCGCAGACGTTACCACCATGGCCGCACCGCCGTCCCCCAGCACATTACATTCCCGTGACCGAAGCGGCGAGCTAATCATCTTGGAACCTAACACATCCTCAAGTGTTACCGGTTTCTTATAGAACATGGAGTTCGGATCCATCGCCGCCCATTTGCGAAGCGCGACGACAACCGATGCCATTTCCTCTTCTGTGGTACCGCTTTCATACATATACCGGCGTGTCATCATCGCCGTAATGGCATTATAGGTGGTTCCAAAAGGGTATTCCCATTGAAGATCCATGCCGGCAGTGGCAAAAAAACCGATGAGGTCTTCAACCGGTATCGTAGAATGCACGGTAACATGCGGGATCAGTACAATCTTGGCCAAACCGCTTTCGATCCATTGCTCAGCGAGGCGCAGGCAGTTGGCCGAAGATGCACCGCCTGCGTTGCAGATACAAATATCCTTGCACCCTTTCAGCCCCAATTCCTCCGGAATTTTTCCGAATGAAATTTCTGCTATTAGTCGCGGTTGAGCCTGGGGTGCGACGGTAATGACGCCTTCGATATCGTTCTTATCAATGCCTGCGTCCCGGACCGCCTGCTGACAGACTTCATAGATGATGTCCCACCTGGATCTTTCCGGATATCTCCCGGTAGGCACTTCCCCGATGCCGATAATTGCAAGTTTACCTTTACTCATTCCAATCTCCTTGTTCATGGTGTAAAAGGCCCGCAAAATGGCCAAAATTGAATTACATATTGACTATCTGACCATCATGTGTTGTCATTTTCTCCTTAAAGCCATCCGGCTACCATTAATGTTTATATATTTGTTTTTATAGAAATTATAGATATTTTTTATTTTGCAAAAGCTACTGTTCTTTTTAAATACTCAAGATGACTGACCGCCCATCCTGTTTGTATAATACATGTGCTTTTATCGAATGTCAAGAAAAAAAATTAAAAAATAAGAGTCCATAACTACCTGCATATTCAAAATATTTCTTGACCTGGCTTAATTTCCGTGATAGTGATTAAAAATAAAATGACCAAATGGTCACTTTGGATTCTACACAAGCTGACTCTTATCGGAACATAAACGTGAGGCAAATAGAATGGATATCGCTGACAACGGACACAATCCGCTTCGAATGAGGACGGAAGCGCTATGCCGGGCAGCCGGCCTCAGTCGCTCAACTATTTATCAATATCTGCGCTCCGGAATCCTGCACCCGCCCATCAAGGAAGGCCCGACGCAGCTGCGGTATGATGAAACACATCTTAAGCGGATTGAAAAAATTCGATATCTGCGTGAGCAAAAAAAAATGTCCATACCCAAGATACAAGAAATGTTTCGGGTTGAATCACCGGAAAAAAAAGACCCAAGCAGTGAACCCAATGACCTGAAAAACCTATTATTTAAAAAATCGCTTGAGCTTTTTTCAAAAAATGGCCTGGCAAAAACAAAAATCACTGACATTACCGATGCATTAAACTTGGGGAAGGGGACATTTTATCTGTATTTCAAAAGCAAAGAGGCGTTGTTTCTGGAATGCGTGGAACGAGTTCCTGAAATTATCCTGCCCGAACATACCTGGGATGACATCCGAAAGGAGCGGAATTTTTTTCAAAGACAGCACAAGCGCCTACATTATATGTTAAAATCCTTTCCGACTTTCATGGGAATCATCAGCATTGCAAAACTGGCCTTACGAGGTGATGATGCATTCATGGCCCAAAAAGCCACAGACTGTTTTCAAACGATCAGCCGGGCGCTGGAAAAAGATATTAAGCGGGCGATTGAAAGCGGCGTTATTCGCGAAGTCGACCCGGCGCTTTTCGCCTTTTTAACATTTGGCATGGCGGAGGCCTTGGGGTATTGGTTGATGATAAACCCCAACTATTCGGTTGAAACGTGTATTGACCAATATCTAGACTTTTTATCTAATGGACTGTTGCTGAAAGATGCCGATACCAGCGAGGTGTCCAACCCAGAGGGATTTAATGGAAAAGTGGTGGATTTAAACGGTACTGAAATCCAACTGGAGGATATCCGCATTGATAATAAGAAACATGTTGAAGGCAAACTGGGAGGGGGCCAGCTTCAGATTGAAATAGAAAAAATCGGCCGCATTGAAGTTAGCGTGAAAGAATCAGAGAATATAGCCATTGTGACCATGAATACCGGCGAAATGATCACCGTTCAAATTGCAGCGAGCGTCACATTGTCCGGTAGATCACCTTTTGGAAAATATATGATTCCAATCACCGAAACAACTAAAATAGCCATGAATAGAGATACTTAGGGCTCACATCGGAATGCAAACCCTTTAAGCTGTCTGAGATCGGGCTTGTCAGGAACAGTCGCACCCGGAGCCGCATCCATGCTGCTGACTCTGGCCACCGGAGCAGTCACATCCCGAGCCGCATCCATGCTGCTGGGTCGGCGCATCGGTAATGCCCACCACTTCAATATCGAAATTCAATGACTCGCCGGCCAGCGGGTGATTCAGATCCAGGGTTATTTTCTCATCATCCAAATCGAAAATACGGGCCGGGATCTGCCGGCCATCGGGTGTGCTTAACGAAATCGTCTGTCCCACCTCCGGGTTCATTCCCGGCGGGACCTCCGAGCGTTCGAAAACGCGCGTCAGCTCTTCATCCCGATGTCCATAAGCATCTTCGGGCTCAAGGGCAATGGATTTTTTTTCATTGAGCGACATGCCTAAAACCGCCGCTTCAAAGCCCTTGATCATCTGGCCAGCACCCATCTGAAACTCCAGGGGCCGGCGTCCGTTGCTGGAATCGAACACATCGCCATTATTCAATGTACCCTGATATTCCACCTGCACGAATTGGTCGTTTTCAACTTTTTCCATGAATGTCTCCGTTTCGGTTGAATTGATTCCGTATAAGGTAGATACGATATGTCTTTAGTCAAGCCTAAATCAATCCGGAGCATCATCGGTGTCCGCCCACGGACCCTGCTTTCGAAGCCATTCAGGTTGTTTAAAGGCCGGATTCGGCCAAGTATAGAATCCCTTTCCGGTTTTTTCGCCCCTGTCTCCCTTTTCAAGAAGGTCGTCAAGGATCTTCGGCGGCTTGTCCCGCTCGTCTCCGCTGTCATCGTAGTAACGCATCTCCACCTTGTGAACCGAATCGAGCCCGATCCGGTCCATCAATCCAAAGGGGCCGTGGGGCGTGCCGAAAATCAGCATCCAGGCCCGATCGATATCCGCCGGAGAAGCCGCGCCGGAATTGGCGACATAGAGCGCCTCTTTCTTGACGGCGCGCCAGATGCGGTTGAAGGCATACCCCATGAGCTCCTTATTGCAGACAATGGGAATCATTTTGATTTTTTTGGCAAAGGCGACGGCGGCCTTCCGGGTCGATTCCGAGGTCTTGGGATTCCACATCACCTCCACCAGTTCCTCTCCCGAATGGGGATCGGTGAAGTTCATATTGAAAAAATTCTCAGGTCGACCCGACGCTTCGGCAATGGGTGAGCACATCAGCGAGGACGCATTGGTACCCTGCAGCACATGGGACGCGGCGATACGGCCGATCTTTTCGTGGATGTTTTTTTTAACGTCAAGATCTTCAAATACACTCTCAAAGGCCAGATCCACATCGGTCAAGGCTTCTTCCAGGCCGGCACAGGGATGGAGCCGTGCTGACGCGGCTTTGGCGTCCACCTTGGACAGATTGCCATCGAAAAACCACGAGTTGAGCATTTTAACCGAACGTTCCACGGCGCCCGGTTTTTCATCATAGAGATTCACGTCAATCCCGTTAACCGCACACCCCCAGATCACATTGGTTCCCATGACGCCGGTGCCGATCTTTGCCATCTTTTTAATCTCGATTGTCATCATTTTTCTCCTATGAACGATAGTTGTCTCGCAATGCCCGCTTGACGATCTTTCCGTAATTGTTTTTGGGCAGCGTGTCGATAAAGTCCACCGATTTGGGCTTCTTATAGCTGGCCAGGCGGGCTTTGCAAAATTCGATCAGTTCCGACTCCGTCACCTGTATTTCAGGTGCGCGCACCACCACCGCCTTGACCGATTCCCCCCATTTTGAATCCGGAACACCGATCACGGCCACTTCCCGAACAGCCGGATGTCGCGCCAGGACCTCTTCCACCTCCCGCGGGTAGATATTTTCGCCCCCGCTGATAATCATGTCTTTGGACCGGTCCATGAGAAACAGATATCCCTGATCGTCCAGATAGCCAAGGTCGCCGGTATGCAGCCAGCCGCCCGCCAGGGTTTCAGCGGTCGCTTCCGGATTTTGCCAATAGCCCTTCATCACGACATCCGAGCGGGCCACCACCTCACCCATTTCGCCAATTGGCAGGGGCCGGGCCTCGCTATCCACGATTCTCACATCGACACCGGTCCGGGAAATGCCCGCCGAGGCGAGCCGTTTCATCTGCTCGGTGGTCCCTTCGTGCACATGATCCCGGTGGGGCAAATAGGTGATGGTCATGGGGGTTTCGCCCATACCGTATAGCTGGGTGAGACAGGGCCCCAATTTTGCCATGGCCGCTTTCAGATTTTCGACGTGCATGGGCCCGCCCCCATAGATGATGCTTCGCATGGAACCCAGGTCATACTTTCCCGCAGCGGGGCTTTCCGTGAGCATATTCAACATGGTCGGCGCGGCAAACATGTTGGTAATGCGCTTTTCCTGGATGGTTGCAAAAACCCGCTCCGGTTCAAAGGCCTTGGTCTCCAGTATAACATTGGTTGCCCCCTGGGCGATGTTGGGCAACGCATACAAACCACTGCCATGGGACAGGGGCGCAGCGTGCAAAATGGCGTCCCGGGGGCCAAGGGACACATAATCGGCGTAATAGGTTAGGGTCATGGCCAACAGATTTCGATGGGTCAGCATGGCGCCCTTGGGTCGTCCGGTGGTTCCGGAGGTATAAAAGATCCAGGCGACATCTTCCGGACCGGTGTCTGCATCGGCCCGTTCCGGAGATTCTTCGGATAGAATCGTTTCATAGGCCGGAAACGGTTCCCCAGCATCAGCGACACCGATAAAGTGTTCAACCCGGGGAATCTGATCGGCAACCGTGCGGATATCCGTATTGAATTCCGGGGTCAGGACCACGGTCCGGGCCTGTGATTGATCGATGATATAGGCGTATTCGTCCGCATGAAGCCTGAAGTTAATGGGCACCGCTCCGAATCCACCCTTGAAGCATGCATAGAGCGCCTCGAGCATCTCCGGGCAGTTGTGCATCAGCAGCGCGACGTGATCGCCCTTTCGAAGGCCGAGGCGAACCAGCGCATTGGCCAGCTGATTGGCCCTGGCGTTAAACTGGGCATAAGTCCGTCTTTTTTCCCCATGTTCTATGGCCGGATGATCCGGGAAAATCCGACTGCACCGGGTCAGCGTGCTTCCAATATTCATACTTCACCTTTCATTAATGTAAGTGTCCATTCAGAATTGGTAGCCTACGGCTCAGGGCAAGGCCGCAGCATTTTTTCAACCACAGGCATAGCATGACTATTCTGAGGATTGAAAAAATGTGAGAACGCCGCCCTGGGCCGTAGGATGCCGGTTCTGGATGACACTTTTAAAAATTGACCTTATCATACCCTTTAAGCCCCAGCATCTCACGGGCCTCATCCGGGGATGCAATTTCGCGTCCGAAAATTTCGGCGATGGTCTTGATGTCCTCCACCATCTCCACGTTGCTCTTGCAGAGCTGGCCCTTTCGCACATAGATATTGTCTTCGAGCCCGACCCGGACATGTCCGAACATGGAGATGGCCAGCGCCCCCAGGGTGTATTGCCGCGGGTAGCCCACACCGATCACCGACCATTGGAATTTATCCGGACCAAAATGCCGCAACGCTTCGGTCTGCATGTGGACCACCTCAGAAGGATAGCCGCCGGTACCGCCGGCAACGCCCAGTACCCACTGCATGGCGATGGGCTCATCGATGAGACCGTCTCGCCAGAGCATCCGGGTGTTGTAAAGACCGGCTGTGCTGAAAAACTCCATCTCGGGCTTGGTGCCGTTTTCACGCATGATTCGGGCAAAGGACATGATATCCTCAAAGGTGTTGACAAAGGCGCCCTTGGTGGTCGACATCAGGTAGTCTTTTTCCCAATCGTATTTCCACTCCTTGACCCGGGGAATGACGTGATGAAGGGTATTGCTCACACTCTCGGGCGTCAAAGAGGCGATTTCCGGCTGATAATTGATGACGGTCGCCAGGCGTTGTTCCACGGTCAGCCCGTAAGCCCCGCCGGAAGAAACACCGATAACCAGGTCCCCGCACTTTCGCTTCACTTTCTTCAGCAAGGTTTCCCACAATCCCTGATCGCCGGAAGGCTTTCCCGTATCCGGTTCGCGCACGTGAAGATGAACCATGGAGGCGCCGGCTTTCCAGCATTTGTAGCATTCTTCGGTAATCTCATCGGGTGTAATCGGCACATAGGGCGTTTGAGACGGGGTCGTGTCGGCTCCCGTCACCGCGACTTGAATGATCAGTTTGGGTATCTTCATTTTCTTTTCTCCTATAATATGTGTTGGCTTTGCAAATTCTATGAATACAATCGGTTACAATTCCAGAACCTCACTTACGCGCCGGCGTGAATACGTTCTATTTTTTCTCGATCCCCGGGCTCCGGCGTCATGATACTGAGGAAAATGTGGAAATAGGGAAGAACCCGCTGCCAGAGGCCGTCAATGATCTGCATCAGTATCGGCATACCGGCCGCCCGATAAATCGTGAAATGAAAATCCCGGTTCAATCGGATGATGTTTTCCACATCTGTTTCGATTCGATGCGCGTTATGAAGCGAGGTCAGCCGGGTAAGAGTCGATGTTGACACTGATTTGCAAGCCAGCGCCGCCGCCGGGCATTCCAGATTCAACCGAATCGACAGAATCTCGTTTAAATCCTGTTTCGTCAGCTTGTTGACCGAATAGCCTTTGCGCTTGACCGCCTTCACAACGAAAGCCGCCTCCAGGTATCGCAGCGCCTCCCGGACTGTCTGTTGGCTCACACCGAATCGCTGGGAAATATCCGCCGGCAGGAGACGGGTTCCCGGGGGTATTTGGGACGTTACAATCGCATGGAGAAGCTGCTTATATACTCGGTCTCTTAAAACCGGCGTTCGGATCGGTTTCAATGTCTCAACAGGGTCGCTTTCTGAATTGGATGGCAACGGCCCGGAATCGTCGTTGTTCTGCAAATGCAGATAGGTCTTCCGGAGCGACTTTGCGCCGTGCAAGCCTTCGATGCCGATAGCTTTAAACCATCCCTGTATCATATTGGAAACGCTGGAAAGGTTGACCGGCCGGCTCCCTTTCCGGGATTTAAACAGATAATCTTCCGGTTGCAGGCGCCCGGTTGCATAATAGCGCTGAAAGGTTCGGCTTATTTCCCAGGTCAGGGGAATCGGTTCCGTGTATCGGCCGGCCGGCCGTTCAACCGAAAGCGGATCCCCTGGTTTCAATCCAATCAAATCTTCGACAGTCAGGGTCAAAATATCCCTCATTTTCAGGCCGGTATCGATTGCCAGGTTAAACAGCAACAGATCTCGCGGCTTTCCGTTGAGCAATGCTTTGATCCGGCGAATGTCCTCCATTGTTTGAATTGGAAGCACAGATCGACCATTTTGTTTTGATTCGTACCGCATATTATATCACATATTCGAACACAGGAATTGAACGAGCCGGCAATCATTCAAATAGATTATCACTTTAATAAAGTCAACAATAAAGTTACCTAAAATAGATTTTGAGCATAGATAAAATATGAAAAAAAGCGAAGAGTGTTTTGCCGATCATTCCTTCTTTAATATTATAAAACGTAATATAAATTTACTTGCTATTAATGAATGAAACCATTTCGTTCATTAATCAATCGACTGTATTACTGCGTCCGCATAGGGCTCGCGCAGGAAAGCGTAGTCTCCAAAAATAATTTTCCATTTTCAATATTTATTTCGCTACGAAGTGTTCAAGATGTTAAAAGCCGAAGGGAAAATCAAAATATTGGCAACACTACAACCGCTGGATGATGTCCATGGATGACGCCAGCACGTCCCCTTTAAAACGGATGGCCAGGGCGGCTTGGAGCATTTCGATGCTAATGACACGATTCAGTTTAGCCAGGACGGCAAGGCATGCCAATGCCCAGTCCGGGCGTTTTACCTTCAGGGCCTTAAAGTCCACAGGCTGAATTTGGGCGTTTGTTTCGGGAAGGCTAACCCCTTCGGCCTCGAGAATGAGTGAGGACATCGGCAGGCGCTCAAACAAGCCCCGCCGTCTACCGACCCCTTCATCGGCCAGGGCCAGCACCAGCCCCGGACAGTCCATTCCGGTAAATCCGATGGGCTCCGTTGACAAAACCACTTCGCTGATGGAATGCCCCCTGAGGACCGTAATGGGATAGTCGGTTTTCTGGGTGGCGTGAAGACCGGCGGAAATCCCCGCCAGGGATAAAATCTCCGCCGCCGTTACGATGCGCTGCCCGGCCGCCCCGAGAAAAACAATCTCTTCTCGGCCTTGGCGGATCGGTTCGAATTTCATTGCCACTTTCGTAGGCGGTGTCGCAGCCGGTTGCCGGTTGGCCAACTCACGATAAGCGCGGCTGTATTCAGCGCGCTGGTTTTCCGGGACGGGCCCGTCCGCCAAAGGCATTTGAGCCATTTTAGCATCAATATCCCGGGGTGTCAGCCGGTTTTTTCGCGTATATCGACCCGGACAGACGCCCCATATGTCCATAACCGAAAATCCAGCAAAACCGATTGCAGCGCCGATTTGGTCACTCAGATCACCCTGGTAGGCCGATGCCCGAACCGTGCAGCCGGCGCCGGCAGCGCGTGCCACCTGGCACGGATCCATGGGCTGTTCCAGCAGGTTCAGAAAGCCGGACCCGACCCGGGCATCCGCCGGTGTTGTCACCGAGTACTGACCACCGGTCATACCATAGTTAAAGTTATTCAGAACCAGGAGCGTCAGATCGATGTTTTTCCGACAGAGGCTCAGAAAATGGGCGCCGCCAATGCCGAGGCCCCCGTCACCCATGACCACCACAACAGTCAGTTCGGGTCTTGCCATCTTGAGCCCCAATGCATAGGTAAGAGCTCGGCCATGGAGCCCATGAAAGGCGTGGGTCCGAAAAAAGGTATCGAATAGGCCCGAACAGCCGATGTCGGTGACCACAACCACCTCGTCGGCCTTCACGGATAGCGCCTGAAAGGCATTGTCAAGGGCTCGGGTAACCCGGTCATGTCCGCAGCCGGGACAGTACACCGGTGGCCGCTGCCGGTTGAGTAAGCTTGTCATGGATAAATGGCCTCCCTGATGTCCTTCGGTGTCAACAGGTCTCCGTTCATTTCACCGAAAAAAGAGACCGGCTTGTCTTTCACGATCCGCTCAATTTCCCTCACGTACTGCCCCAGGTTCATTTCCACTACCAGTACGCGCCGGGCGGCCTCGGCGGCTTTTCTGATGATTTTTTCGGGCACCGGCCACAAGGTCTTGAGCACCAGCAGGGACGTGGGTCGCCCCGATTCGCATAATGATGCCACCACTTCCC
>JAFDDL010000452.1 GCA_019310865.1 Deltaproteobacteria bacterium
AGCTGGATTTGACTGTGGGGTAAAGGAATTAAATGAGTTTCTTAATAACCTTGCCCGACAGAATCTAAAAAAAGGACTTTCTCGGACATTCGTATTGATCAAAAAAAGTGTCCCGGAAGAAATTTTAGGATATTATACGCTTTCTGTTTTTGAAATTACTGCTGAAAAATTACCTCACAAATTTGCCAAAAAGTATAAGGGGCATCTTCCCGCGGTGAAAATAGCCCGTTTAGCCGTAGCCAAAGCATTGCAAAATCAAGGTTTAGGTAAACACTTGATTATCAATGCGATTAAGCGAGTAATAACTATCTCTGAGAATGCCGGCGTTGTAGGGTTATTTGTGGATGCTAAAAACGAAAATGTAAGAAAATATTATTCAAACTTTGGTTTTATTGCTTTACCTGATCACCCTTTAGAGCTATTTTTACCGTTGAATACACTTCTGCAAATGCGATCTTCAATATTCAACAAAAGCAACAAGTAATATGATAATAGATCAAAGCGCTGAACCAGACTATCTCTTTTCAGTTGCTTCTAACGGTAATTCAAGGCCGCGCCCTTCTCGGCCGTATTGGCCATTTTGGCGTAAATGGACAGGTAGCCTTTTTTCACTTTTGGTTCCGGCGGTGTCCACGCTGCCAGCCTTTCCTTCAGATCTTCGTCCGAAATCAGAAGGTTGAGTTTCTCGTTGGGGATGTCGATTTCGATGGCATCGCCTTCTTGAACAACTGCCAGCGGGCCACCGGCAGCCGCTTCCGGGGTGATATGCGCAACGGCACAGCCCTTGTTCGTGCCGGAAAAACGCGCATCGGTGATAAAGGCGATCCGGTTATGAAGGCCCTTGTTTGCCAGCTGCCACAGGAACCGCTGCAAAAGCATCATCCCCGGGTCACCCCTTGGGCCCTTGTAGCGAACCACCACCACGTCCCCGGGTTTCAGGTCTCCGGAATGGAGCGCGTCACAGGCTGCATCCTCGTTGGGAAAAAGCCGGGCCGGTCCTTTATGGTGATGCATTTCAGACGGCACTGCGGAGATTTTTATCAACCCGCCACCCGGCGCCAGATTTCCCCGAAGAAAGATCAGCCCGCCGGCTTTCGACAGCGGTTTGGCCAGGGGATAGACTACCTTGCCGTCTGCAGCGGGTGCCTGTTTTAGCGTTTCCGCCAGAGATTTTCCGGTAACGGTCATGACGTCTGTCGCCATGAGCGATTGCAACTCTTTTTGAACGACGGGCAGGCCGCCGACTTCGTCAAAGTCGCGCATGAGGTATTTGCCGGTTCCCGAGGGGGCAATGTCGCAGATGAGCGGGGTTTCCTTGCCGGCTTCGTTGAAGGCTTCAAGGGAAACAGTCATATCAAGCTCTTCGGCAATGGCCTGCAAATGAAGCACACCGTTTGTGGAGCCGCCGATTGCCATGAGGATTCGGATGGCATTTTTAAACGCATCCAGGGTCATGATATCCGACGGTTTGGTTCCGTTTTCGTGCAGGGCGACCACCTGTTTGCCGGCCTGAAAAGCCAGACGCGTCAACCGAGAGTCCGCACCGGGGATGGTGGCATTCCAGGGCAGGGACATTCCCAGCGCTTCGGTGAGGCAGGCCATGGTGTTGGCGGTTCCCATCACCGGACAGGCGCCGGATCCGGGGCAACCGCGATCTTTGATTTGGCAAAACGCATCTTCGGAAATTTTTTCTTCCTTGAAATCAAAAAAATGTTTCGGCGCCACCGCCAGGGGATCCAGGACTTCTCCCTTGTAACGATTCAGCTGCATATATCCGCCGGTCACTACCACCGACGGAATATCCAGTCTTGCGGCCGCCATGAGATGAGCCGGGATCACATCGTCGCAGACCGGCACAAAGACCATGGCGTCGAACAGGTTGGTCATGGCCACCGTTTCGATGTAGCCGGCCACCAGGTCCCGGTGGGGCAGGTGGTAGTTGTCGTGTCCGGCCATGCTGGTGCAAATGGAACTGATTACAAATTCTCGCGGCGTGCCACCGCTTGCCCAGATACCGGCTTTAACCGACTGGGTTACGCGGTCCAGGTGAATGGATGCCGGATTTACTTCTCCCCAGCTGCTGACAACCCCGATCTGTGGTCGCTCGATGGCCTCATCAGTGTATCCAACGCCCCGGGTTAACGTCTGTCGTTCCATAAGGGCGTAATCCGGCAGGTGACTGTCTTGTTTCTTCATGTTTCGTTACCTCTGGTGCATTAATCCTGCGGGATTCCATTTTCATCCCAGCCGTGAAGTACGTAGTATTCCGTGAGCATCTGTTTGAGCTCATCCGGGTTCACTTCCAGGCCGGTCTTTTTATCTTTTTGGAAAAACCCCTTGGACAGCCAATCGTCTTCAGGCGTCAAGCCTTCTCTCAGGTTGAATTTGCGGATGATGGTGGCAATTGCCGAAGCGCGCTTTCTCAGCGCTTCCTTGCCGGCATCGACGCCGGTGAGAGAATGGATGATATCTCCCAGAACCTCCCATGGATACATGTCCCGGTAGAACCGGCAAAACACGAGCGTATCAAATATTAAGAGGCGGTCTTCAAAATCCATAAGCATCTCCGCCTTTCCTTCGATTTGCTCAGGCGGAATCATGCCGGCAAGTTCCGGTTTATAAAAGGTGGTCCTCAGGTGGCAGGCGCCCCGGTCCGAAGTGGCATAGGCCAGTCCCATCCCTTTGAGCTTGCGCGGATCGTAACCGGCCGGTTCCATCCCCTTCACATGTACGGCGATATCTTCTAAATCCCACTTTCTGGCCGCATGTTTGATCCCCTGGGCGAGCACGTCCCCGACGCCTTCTCTGCGGGCGATCATGTTCAGAAGACCAGCGATGGCGTCCACATCACCGTAGTCGATGGTGTAGTCGATTTTTCCGCGTCTGGACGCCTCGATGGCAAAGCCGCATAAGTTACCGGCCGTAATGGTGTCGATACCCACCCGATCGCAGATGTCGTTGAGATAGGCGATCTCCTCGATGCTGTCGATCATGCACAGCCCCCCAAAAGCATAGATCGTTTCGTATTCCGGGCCCTCGATTTTCATACCGGCATGGCGGCCATGCTTGATGGTCGTCATTCGGCCGCAGGCGAAAAAACATTTCAGGCAGGCGTTGGGGATCACCTCACATCGCTCGTTCATGGCATCGGCGCTGATGCTCTCCCATTTGTCATAACTGCCCTCGGTCCAGTAGCGGGTGGGGAATGCGCCGGCTGTGTTGAGGACCTTTACCATTTGGGCCGTCCCGTAGGCCTTATACGCTTTGGCTCCGGGATTGTCCTTGCCCTCGACGGCGATTTTTTTAGCCAAGACTTTAACCGCCGCTTCATCAAAGAGCGACCGTTTTTTGTTTCCCTGAAAGATCAGGCCTTTTACCTTCTTGGCGCCCAGTACCGTGCCGACGCCGGTTCTACCGGCAGATCGCCAATGATCATTTTTAATAACCCCGAAGCTCACCAGGTTTTCCGCGGCCGGCCCGATGACCACCGCACCGGGTTTTTTGAATCCGGCATCGGAAACGCTGTAGCGCTTCAAAATTTCATCTTCCGTTTCGTAGGTCTCCTTGCCCCATAAATCCGCTGCCGCATGAAACGTCACAGTGTCCGGATGGATGGCCAGAACCGTGGGCGCGTCACTTTTCCCTTGAATCACAATGGCATCAAAGCCGGTGTTATCGATAGCCTCGGGCACCTTGCCGCCCGAGTAGGATTCGGCATAAAAACCGGTTTGCGGCGATTTGGTGAACACGCCATATCGGCATCCTCCCCAGATTCTGCTGCCCGTGACCGGGCCTGTGGCAAAGATCAGGCAGTTGTCCGGATGCAGCGGATCAACGCCGGCCGGATTGAGTTTGTACAGAAGATAGGAGGCAAGCCCCTTTCCCCCCAGATATTGATCGTATAGGGATTCATCCAGCGATTCGGTCCAAAATTTTTTCTCAGA
>JAFDDL010000453.1 GCA_019310865.1 Deltaproteobacteria bacterium
ATCATTTTCTTCATCTTATGTCAACAGATAAATGAAAATTGTTTTTCAAAAAGGGGACGTAGTTTCCTAAGATGACTTAAAATCATTTGTCTTGTTCTCATGTAATCATTTTAGATATGGCTGATACTTGTCAAGTTTCTCAACTTAGGAAACTACGTCCCCATACTCTAAAAAATCATCTTGACTGAAAAATGGTGTTAGGCATATAACAACTAATGTGATGTCGCTACAATCATGACAGTTTTTTTCTACATGAATCGGCGTATAAAATGTGAAGTTATTTCCGGAGTCTTCGCTTTCCTGCGCGAGCCCTTAGGCAACCATTTGGGCACCTGTTTAGCTGAGAGAAAAATAAGTGTGAGGATAAGCTTGGCAAGAATAACACATACAGCAATTCTCGAAGCGGTCGCCCGAATACGCCCCCAACTAATCCACTGGCGGCGGCAATTTCACTCCCATCCGGCATTGGGGCTGGATTGTCATCGAACCGGACGGGTGGTTGCCGAACATTTAGACCATCTCGGCTTGGAGGTCTATGCTGGTGTGGCCAACTCGGGCGTGGTTGCTTTACTGCGTGGTGGACAAGATACACCGGTGGTGGGATTTCGGGTTGATATGGATGCCCTACCGATCCAAGAAAAGTCCCGCAATGCCTATGTGTCCCAAAATTCGGGAATCATGCACGCCTGCGGGCATGACGGGCATACGTCCATGGGATTAGGTGTTGCCACGACACTGGCAGGGATGAGGACACAACTGCCCGGAACGGTCAAATTCATCTTTCAGCCCGGTGAGGAGTCGCCCGGAGGGGCCAAAATCATGATCGCCGAGGGTGTTTTGGAAAACCCTCCCCTGGATGCAGTGGTGAGCACTCACATTCATCCCAGCTTGCCTTCCGGACATATTGGTGTCTGCCGGGGCACGGTTACTGCCGGATGTGCGGAAATTGAAATCACATTGCATGGTGTCGGCGGCCATGCCGCACGACCCCATGAATGCCGCGACCCAGTTACAGCCGCCGGTCATTTACTCGTCGGTATACAAACCATTGCTTCCCGGCGCGCAGATCCTGCTGAGCCCATTGTGGTGACCATCGGTTCCATCCAGGGCGGGACGGGCCATAACATCATCCCTGAGGAAGTGACATTGAAGGGTACGATTCGATTTGTCAGCGCAGAAGGCAAGGAGACAATAAAGAAAGGGCTGGCAGATATTCTACGGGGTGTGCAAGCCGCCTATGGCGTATCGTCCACACTGAAGATTCAGTCCGAAGAGGCGCCTATGAAGGTCTCCGACGAATTGACAGAGATCGCCGAAGCTACTGCAGTCGAATTACTGGCCGTTGATCAAATCCACTCGGTCACGGTACCCTCCATGGGCGCCGAGGATTTTTCCCGTTTCAGTGAACGCGTTCCAGCAGCCTATTTTCGCTTGGGCTGCCATGACGCGCACCAGGAATATACCCATGGCCTGCACACCCCCCGATTTGACTTCGATGAGGAAATTCTCGTTCAGGGCACGGCCTATGCCGCTTTTTTGATTTATAAATTGCTCAAGGGTTTACCCCTAAAGTTAGGGTTACCCCGGCAGGAGAAATGATCATGACTAAAACCGAAATTATAAAGGAAGTAAAGGAACAGGGCGTTGAAATAATCCGCTTTGTATATATTGACAATGAGGGCCTGATCCGCAGTTATGCCACCACCGATGACATGCTGGCGGGGGATTTGGACAAGGGCCACAACTTTGCCATTGCCATGCCCTTTTTCAGCGTTCTGGACGAAATGGTGCCTGACACCCGTTTTGGCTGTACCGGCGAAGTCAGCGGCGTGCCGGACCCGGTCACATTTCGTCTCTTGCCCCATGTCCCTAAAACCGCCATGCTAATCTGCGATTTCCGAAAAAAAGAAGATCATTCCGAATGCGGCCTGTGTGCCCGTTCCCTGCTAAAGAATTATCTTTCAGGCCTGGATTATGATGTCAATGTGGCCATGGAAAATGAATTTTATCTTGTTGTTCGAGACGAGAACGGCAATTACGCACCCTTTGATCAAAGCTATTGTTTTTCCACCACCGGCATGAACCGGCAGCATGACGTGGTGATCGAGATGATTCGCAATCTCAAGGCCCAGGGTATGGTTGTGGAAAAATATTACCCTGAATATGGACAAGGCCAAGTGGAGATTGTCTATAAATACGACCAAGCCTTGAAAACCGCGGATAACCAAGTATTCTTCCGTGAGACGGTCAAAGGGGTGGCTCAAAAACACGGCATCATCGCCTCCTTTATGCCAAAACCCTTTGCGGATTCAGCAGGCAGTGGCGCTCATCTGCATTTCAGCCTGTATAGGGACGGGAAAAACCTTTTTTATGATCCGGCGGATAAATATGGGCTCAGCCGGACCGGAAAATATTTTATCGGTGGTCTTTTGCGGCATCTCAGGGCCATGTGCGCCTTCACCGCCTCTACCGTCAACTCCTACAAACGTCTACTGCCCCATCATTGGGCTTCCGCCTATGTCTGTTGGGGACTGGACAACCGCGAAGCGGCGGTCCGGGTATGTCCCGGCCCCAAGGGAAGCGAGGCGGATTCTTTCAACCTGGAAATCAAACCGGTGGACGGCGCCTGCAATCCGTATCTGGCAGTATTGGCTGCGCTGGCTGCTGGAATGGACGGCATTCATCATCACATTGATCCGGGGCGGCCCGTAGTAGCAGATCCCCATGATCTGAGTGCGAATGAGCAGCGTGAAATGGGAATTACCCGGCTGCCCAAGACCCTGAGTGAGGCTGTGGACGCTTTAAAGGCAGACGATATGTACAAGGCTGTTTTGGGAGACGTTTTCTTTGATGAATACATCCTGCTCAAACGGTTTGCGTGGAATCGGTATGTGACGCATGTATCCGACTGGGAAACCGACCTCTATATGGAGGCCTTTTAGCTCACCGGAATGCGGACAAGGAAAGATTAACAGCATGGGTATGAATCGTAATATGGCGAATGATTCTTTGAAATTTGACCTATCCGACCTTCCGGTTGTGGACAACCATTGCCACCTGTTCAATACGACCTTCAAGTCTCATGACCCATCAGCTGTTTTAAGTATGTCGTTAAATGATATGCCGGCCGAGCAGCGCCGTCACACGATGATATACCGGTATCTGTTGCGGGAACTGAGGCATTTTTGGGGGATGAAAAATGTTTCCGATGAGATTCTGCTATCGGAACGATTGAAACGCATGAAGACCGATTATACCCAATGGGTTGCGGACATTTTCTCCGATGTCCGAATTCATGCATTAATTGTGGATCTCGGATATCAGCCGGCGGTTCAAAGCTTGGATGATTTCGAAAACCTGGTGCCGGCCAGAGTACATTACATGTTTCGGATCGAAAGCGTTCTGGACGAACTTTGGGAGAACCTGCGTAATGGCCGGATTGATTTTCCTGCCGCCGAAGATCAGTATTTTGCTGCTCTCGAAGAAGGTTTGAACCAGCCGGGAATCGTGGCGGCTAAATCGATCATTGGCTATCGCACTGGATTAGAAATTCAGCCCGTAGTTCGGAAGGATCTTCAAAACACCGATCCCACGGAAAAAGCATTCCGGGATTATTTTTTTGCTCAAACGCTTGCCAAAGCCGCGGAAATAAATCTCCCGGTGCAAATTCACGCCTCCTTTGGTGAATCAAACATCGATATGCGCCGTAACCACCCCGGCATGCTCAAATGGGTTCTTGATCAGCCGACCTTTCGCGATGTCCGCATCGTTCTGGTTCACGGCGGCTACCCCCATAGCTTCGCGGCGGGTTATCTGGCTGCAGTATATCCAAATGTCTATGTTGATATCTCCGCGATGTTTCCTTTTGTTCCGCTGGGGTCGCGGCAAGGATTGCGGGACATTTTCGATATGTGTCCGTTTAATAAAATCATGTACGGC
>JAFDDL010000026.1 GCA_019310865.1 Deltaproteobacteria bacterium
CACAAAAAGAGATACTGGCCGGCGCCATATATGCGGTGGGCGTGGAAGACACAATCCTGGTCAAACGCGTGGAGAAACACCCCAACGCCATGGTGCTGCTCAGTGACAATAAGGATTACGCGCCAATATATTTAAAAAGTGAGGATATCGACAGCATCCGAATCATTGGAAAGGTGATCTGGTCCTGTAGAGAATTCAAATAATACCGTAATAAAGACCGACTCAAAAAGCCGGTCTTTATTTTTTTCAATATGTTTATTTTTATGAACAGTTACGAAATAAATATTAACTACATGGAGGCTCCCTTATGCAACGCTTGGCAAATCATGAATGGAATGCGTATCTGCTTCAATCCGGTCGGCAGTCATTGACCAAAGACAAACATTTTTTCCGTTCAATATTCAATGCGCTTCAGGACTGTCTGATGATGGTTGCAATGGTCATGATCGTGATTGGGGCCACGCTTTTATTCGGCGGCTAAAGATAGGATCCATCAATTTCATCGACCAGCGGTGCGTCGAGATCTTCGATGAAATAATCCGACACGGATTGTCCCCATCCGCGAAAACCGCCGCCCTGTGATGGAAAGCACCCATACGGGTTGTGTGTTCGGGTAATGATCAATTCATCTTGTGCACGGGTCATGGCCACGTAAAGGATTCGGCGTTCTTCTTCCCGCTCGGCTTCAGACCCCATGCTGCGCTTATGGGGATACATTCCGGGTTCAACCCGAATCAGATAACAAACCGGCGCCTCTGTCCCTTTGGCACTATGTACGGTAGTCAGGGTGACGATGTCATCGTCTTCCTTGTGGGCAGCAGAAGAGATGGAAATTGGGTCAAGTGTGTAGGCTTCCAGAAACGCACTCAAACTACGATGATTCCCGGCCAGTCGAATCAAAAGCTCATAATCATGACGACGCGTTCGCCAGTTGTCGTACCGTTTTTCCATCATCGGAAGCAAAAACCGGCTTGCCTCTGTAATGGCATCCGCCGGTGAATCGAAATTACTGGAAATAATTCGAGGCCCTTGAATAATTTCGTCTCGACCTTTTAGCCTTTCCGCCAGGCACACCAAGGCGTCTGAAACGCTGACCGACTGGTGCATGGCCTTGATGAGACGCGCTGCGGTTACATCACCGATTTTCGGCCACAGGGTCAGGTAACGTGCCCATGCCAACTCGTCGCGATGGTTAAAGGCGGCTCGAACGAGGCTCAGCAGATCCTTTACATGGGCCGTCTGAAGCAAACTGGTGCCGCCCACGAACTGATACGGGATATCATTTTCAACCATAAATGATTCGATGGCCCTGGCGCCATAGCCCGTTCGTGTAATAATCATATGATCGCGCCAGGGTCTGCCGGTTTTATGACGCTGCGACAAATCAGAGGCAACCCATTCGGCTTCATTAAAATCGTTGTTAAAGTTCAGAAGCAACGGTTTGCTCTGCTTTTTCCGATGGGCGATCAAGTTCTTATCATACGCGATGGACGATCCTTGAAGCAACCAGTTGGAAACGTCTAAAATCCCCTGGGTGGAGCGATAATTTTCCTCCAGACGCAGGACAACCGAACCGGAAACACGATCCGTAAAGGCGTGAACATTTCGAAAATCCGCTCCCCGAAAGGCATAGATACTCTGGGCGTCGTCTCCGACGCAAAAAAGCCATGCAGGATTATGCAGCGCTTCGAGAACCTGCCATTGAAGGGGATTGGTATCTTGCATCTCGTCCACCAGAATGTGATCGTATAACCCACCCAGCTTCCGGCTTAACTGGTGATCTGCATGCAGTCGCTCGACAAACCGAAACAGAATGTCATCGTAGTCAAGATAGCGGTTCACGCGTTTTCGCCTGCCATATGATTCAAAAACCTGACAGATTCGATCAATGTCCGAGGCGTCATAATCGCTATGCTGGTAAAGATAGTCTTCTGCCGACTGAAGCGTATTACGGGCATAGGAGCATAGGTTGACCAGTTCGGAGGCCCTGGGAAACGAGCGGCCTTTTTCTTTGATTTCACTGCGAATGAGCCGCATCAATTGGATCTGATCGTCGCGGTCAATGACGGTGGCCCCTTGAATCATAAACGCGTCGGGCATCCGTCGCATGGTTTTCAGGCAGAAATGATGAAACGTGCCGGCCTGCAGACGAGCGGCTCCTGTGCCGATCATCTGACGTAATCGAACCACCATCTCCCGGGCTGCTCGCCGTGTGAACGTCAGTAGCAGAATTCTATGGGGCGCGACATCATTTCTTATCAAATGGGCAGCCCTGGCAATAATGGTTCGCGTCTTACCGGTGCCGGCGCCCGCCAGCACCAGGACATGCCCCTGCCCGAAGGTTGCCGCTCGGTGTTGCTCCGAATTCAAGTCCATATTATTTTAGGTATAGGCACCCTAATTACACAGCTTGTGAACGGTCTGGGCGTGCCAGGCCCCCTTGCCTGAAAAGGTGGGATATTTTTCCGCTTCCAGGTACTGGGCGATCTCTTTGTAGGTTTTGCCTTTTTTGCGCAGTCTGAGGGCAACCTTGGTAATTTTACCCCGGTCTGACACAAGGATCGCCTCATCTTTTTTCTCAGCATCGGGTTCAGCCTCGGGCACAGGGGTGGGCTGTGGTGAAGCAACTGGTGCGGCTGTATCGCTTTTCCGGCTCACATCGGCTTTCGGCGAACTTTCGGTCACCGTTCGGGTTTTAACAAATTCGCGGGTTACTTCGATAATGCTTTCAAAGGCATCGGCTTTGCGTTCCTCGGCGGCCGCCAATCGCTTTTGGTTTTCAGAGATCCCTTCAAGCAAGGTCTTGATCTCAGGAAGCACCCCACCGATCTGCTCGAGCAACTGATCAGACGCCTCGTTTCGGCGATGATACCCACCTTTGCGAACGTCCTTTCCGTCTCTGCGATCCGGCCCGCGGTAATTGCCCTGACCCTGGTGCCTGCGATTGCGCTTATCGGTATCTCTTCTTAAGTTATACAAAAAGTCGTCCATTTATACCTCCGTTGTATTATTTGCCGTTCACCATGCATATTTACAGGCCCACTTCAATATAGATTGCCACGGGTCGTCTTTACACGAACCCGTGAACGGTATTCAGCAATCCGAGTGGTTCACTTTAATTATCTGTGACAATTTTTTCAAAAAATCCGAGTGTTACGGTTGGCCATCCATGAGTGTGATAGCAGCAGCCGAAGACGTCCGAAAGATCCGCCATGTGAGAGTTATCGGCAATTTTTAAAAAATCTTGAGATTCTCAGGTTAGGGTTCGCACATAAATAAATTCGCAATTTTAGGTGTTGAGGCGCCCACATGGCAAGGCACGAAAATTAAAGAACATCAGGCATATTCTGTATTTTCGTAACGCAGCCGGGTGGGATGCATCGGCGCATAAAATGTGAAGTTATTTATGTGCGAGCCCTTAGGCTAGAGCTGTCGTCTCGAAGCTCGAATGATGACTTTACAAAATTTTCACTCATCTGTCAAAAGAAATGTTGATGTCTTTCAAGAACACGCCTTCATGTGCTTCACCGACAACTCTCGACCATCGGTTGTGAATGTAATGGCGCCAAGGTCGTGGGTCCTGTAAACCCGGGCTCCGGTTCGCCGGTATCGGTCTAAAACCTTGGGATGCGGAAATTGGTGTCGGGCACGCCACGCGGACGATACAATCACGATTTTAGGCGCCACCTGCTGTAAAAACTCCCAGCTGCTCGATGTTTTGCTCCCATGGTGTGGCGCAACCAGGACATCGGAACGCAAATCGGTCCCGGCAAGCCCTATCAGTTCTTTTTCGCCGACTGCAGTAATATCTCCCGGAACCAGAAAGGCTATGTCGCCAAAAGATACCCTCAGCACAATCGAATTGGTATTGGAATCGCGCCATTTCTCTGTTTTAGACCTGCTTAAAAAATCCGGCGGTGGGTAAAGCAGCTTGATCGAAACCCCATTATCCGCATAATCCCGGTTCATACTGGTAAATCCCGGCATGTGAACTGCGTTTTTTTCAATTGCCGCTATAAATTCCACATAGCCCCGGGTAGCGCTTGTCTCTCCGTTTGTCACGACGCGATTCACATGAAAATTCTGCAAAATATAGATCAGCCCATTGAGATGATCGCTGTTGGGATGGGATAACACCACCGTGCCCAACGTTCGGATCTTCCGGCGCCACAGGTAAGGGGCAACAATCCGCTGGCCCACATCAAAGACGGCATTGTCCGAAAAACCGCCGCCGTCTATGAGTATCGGCTGCCCCCCGGGCATCTCCACCAGAACACAGTTACCATGGCCCACATCCAGTACGGTGACGCGCAAGTCATCATTCCAGAAACGCTGTTGGCACCAATAAAATATATCAGCGGAGACGGCGATCACAAACACCAGGCAGATAACTGCCGCCGGCCGGCGGCGGATCCGGGTGGCAGACCGGAATAGCTCCGGCATAAAACCCAGTATGGCGTAAAAGAGACAAATCTCGATCAAAGACGGTGAAACGGTCTTTACGGCAGCAAAGGGCCAGGATGCCACCCAATCCGCCCATGAAATTGCATGGGATAAAATTAAACCGGCAGCTGCGAATCCAACCGTTCCCAAGTACGGGGAAACCATGGATACCAGCGCGGATAACAATCCCAGGGGCACGACACCGAATCCAATCAGCGGGATAAAAACAAGGTTTGACGCAACACCGATGAGCGAAACCTGATTAAAGTAATACATGGTCAGCGGAAGCGTTCCAACAATTGCAAAGAGCGAAACGGACATAAATCCGAGGCACCAGCGCATGGCGGCACGCCATCTGCTATCATACCGCTCTTTAGAGGCCGGAGGGAAATGATGCAGCCCCCAGACAATGGATATCACTGCCGAAAAGGAGAGCTGGAAGGAAATGGAGAACAGGGCCGGTGGATGCAAAATGAGAATTACCAGAGCGGCCACGGCAATAAAATTGACCGTGTCTGCCGGTCGCCCGACAAAAAAGGTCATTAAAAATACCGTCCCCATGACAACCGCCCGCTGGGTCGACGGTGACATACCGGCAAGAATGCCGTAAGCCCAAATGGCCCCGATGGCAAAAAATGCCGCCCCGCGCCTTGTCCACGCCAGGGTCAATAATGGCGGGATGAAACCCAGCAAATGCGACAACAGAAAAAAAACCGTGGTGGCGACGGTTCCGATATGAAGGCCGGAGATGGCCAGAAGATGTCCGATGCCGGCTCGCTGAAATATTGTCCACGTATCAGGGACAATACCCCTTCGGTCACCGAGGATCAGCGCCTTCAATACCGCAGCGGCATCTTGATCCTGCACGCCATCGATGCGTTGCGCCAGACGTTTTCTTGCAGGCCCGGCCAACCTTTCAAGTCCCGACAGCGGTTCATGCCCCATCACAACAAGGTGCGTCGCACGGGCATAGGTTGTGACCCACACGCCTTTAAATGCCATATAACGCCGGTAGTCGAAACCACCCGGATTTCGAAAGCTGCGAACCGGTTGTATTCTGCCACGAAAGGAAATGCGATCACCACATTCAAGCTTGGCGGCCTTGCCCGACACCGACACACGAATCTTACCCACAACCGTCTTTATCACATCGCCTGATGTCACGGTTTGCGATTCGAGAATAAACGTAGTTCCATAACCGCGTTTGACGGGAAGGGTCAATATGGTTCCGGTGATGGTTTGGAATTTATTTCCGGCAAACCGAAAAATATGATGTTCCGGAAAGTTTGGGGCCACCCAGGGATGGATGAGCAAGTAACCCAGACCGATAAAAAAAATGATCAAACCAACCGGTATATTCCGTTTGAAAATCGCAGAAAAAAGTGAAATGCCCGCCCCTGCGCATACGACAATGATTGCCCAGGTGCCAAATTCCCGAAAGTTGTTGCCGATCAGGATCCCGGCAATGAGCGAAAGAAGCAGTGGAACAAGCGGTCGTGAAAATCCAGGAATCTGCACGCGTTCACCCGTACTAACTAACCCTTCGTATCGCCGCACCTAACCCCGCAAATTTCTCTTCCAGGCGTTCGTATCCCCGGTCCAGATGATAGACACGGTGTACCTCTGTAATTCCCTCTGCGACCAATCCCGCCAGAACCAGGCAAGCACTTGCGCGTAAATCACTGGCCATGACCGGTGCGGCGGACAGGGCCGGTTGGCCTTTAATCATGGCGGCGTTGCCGGAGATGGTGATATCCGCGCCCATCCGCTGAAGTTCGCTCACATGAATGAATCGGTTTTCAAAAATCGTTTCCGATATCAGACTCAGACCACCGGCAACCGACATGAGCACCATAAACTGGGCCTGCATGTCCGTTGGGAAACCTGGATAAGGGAGTGTTTTCACATCGACGCTGTTGAGTTTTTTCGGGCCACAGACACGAATACCGTCTCCTTTGGTAGTGATCTGCGCTCCGGAGAGCCTCAATTTATGTATAACCGCCTCCAGATGCGCCGGTTCGCATCCTTTTACCGTAACATCGCCACCCGTCAGCGCTGCCGCTACCAGAAAGGTGCCGGCTTCTATACGGTCCGGAATAATCCGAACCGATACCGGCGAGAGTTTCTTAACCCCTTCGATGGTGATGACAGGTGTTCCGACGCCGGTTATCCTGGCGCCCATCTTCACCAAAACATCTGCCAGGGCTGAAATTTCCGGTTCCCGGGCGGCATTTCGCAAAACGGTGGTCCCTTGCGCCAGGACCGCCGCCATCATTAAATTTTCCGTTCCGGTCACCGTGGCCACATCCAGGTAGATTTCAGCGCCTGTTAATTTATCCGCCCTTGCCTCCACATAGCCATGGCTCAATTCAATGGAAGCCCCAAGCCGCTTGAGTCCTTTCAGGTGCAAATCGATGGGCCTGGCGCCAATGGCGCATCCGCCCGGAAGTGATACCCGTGCTTTTTTCAAACGCGCCAAAAGGGGACCCAGAACCAGAATCGAAGCCCGCATTTTGCGCACCAGATCATAGTTGGCCTCATGGCCGGCAAGACCGCCGGCATCGATTTTAACCGTATGACCGTCGGTTTCGATTATTGATCCCAGTTCGGCCATGAGTTCTTTAATGCTCTCGACATCCCGGAGCAAGGGAACGTTGGTATAGGTGTTTACGCCATCCGTGAGTAAAGAAGAGGCCAGGATCGGCAAAGCGGCGTTTTTTGCCCCACTGATCTCGACCGCCCCTTTGAGGCGACGGCCACCTTCTACCAGAATCTTTTCCATATCTTAATGCTCATAAAAAAAGCGCTTCTCAACTCCACGTTGAGAAGCGCATCTTAACAAAACCGGTCCATACAAGGGATCAATGATGGTGGGCGCCTTTTCCCTTTGCCGTATCGATGGCCGCCTTAATGACGCAATAAGTCACACCCATTCCCAATATGGACAGTGCATACCATAATCCGCCATGGAACACTATGTGCCCCATGTCCCACAACCACTCAAACGAAAAGGGTAACATATTACCTCCTCAATCAGGCCTTGGAATCGATGGGATTCAATTCTTTTTCCTGAGGAAATATCGGTAGGTACCGATAGGAAATCAAAATCAGAATGACGCCGTAGGCAACCGGCAGGATGGTAGTGGCCACCTCTTGCCAGCTGGGATAGTAAAGCGCCCATTTATCAAAGGGCATCACCGGAATCGCCATCACCTGAAGCACCATGACCCATCGATTCAAACAGGCATTTAATGCACCTAGAATCACAGCGGTCAGCAAAAGCCCGGAACGTTCCCGAAGCGGTTTAATAATCAGGATAAGCGACGGAACAATACCGCAGAGAACGATTTCCGAAAACAAAATCCAGGGGCCGTATAAGGCGTTGTTGGAATAAAACTGCATCAGGTTGGAACCGGTCGATGGTGCCGTCACAAAGGCCCAGTACAGGGTATCGGCGATCTTTGCAACTGTATACGTTGCCAGCATCCATCCGGCAATTTTTGCCAGCAGGTAAATGACGTCGGGTTTGACAAGCCGTTTACCGGAAATCTTTTCTGTCAGTCTTGTCAGGAAAATCGTGAAACACGGCCCGCAGGCGGCAGCCGACCAGGTATACAGGAAAAAGGTCCAGGGCCAGATTAGAAGTCCTTCCCGAAATCCAAAAGGACGACCATACAGAACACCGGTCACACCGCCCAAAGAGCCTTGGTGGAAAAAGGACAAGAATGCGCCGGTGGCCGCAAAGATTGCCATCACTTCATGAAAATTATGACTCAGATTATGAAAAAACGGCACCTTGTCGACTTGTCGGTTTTCAAGAACCAGGGGAAGATACTCGATGCACAGCACACCGAAATAACATGTCAGACAGAATGCCACCTCAGTCAGCATGGAGTGCACATTGGCATGCCAGAAGATAAACCAGCTTCGAAGCGGTTGTCCGACGTCCATGGCCAATATGAGAAGGGCGGAACTGTAGCAGATAAAGCCGATCAGAACCGCATAATTGATGATGTTCTTCAGTTCGTCTTTGCCGATGACATACTTGAG
The DNA here is from genome assembly GCA_019310865.1 of Deltaproteobacteria bacterium. The sequence continues at coordinate 8,494 of JAFDDL010000026.1, forward strand.
TAAACCGGTGAAAAACGCCCCGCCGCCCAATGCAATAACCGCCAGATCCGCCCAGATCCAAAGTGCAAATCCGTAATTATCGTTCATGTTCGTCTGGTTCAATCCCTTGAACCAGCACAGCAGCATGGCATAAACACCCCACAATGCCACGGCTCCGGCCAATGCCAGTGCCAGCAGAAATTTCCATGTCGGGCATCGTTTCAGGCCCTCGGGTATCAGTGCGGAATCTATCATGAATGTGCTCCTCGGCTTATATTCTTACATTCATTGTCTTATCGAAAGTCAACCCCATCCGTCTTTCTTCAATGATGCGACGATGTTGCAATCTTCGATCCATCTTTTAAATCGTTATAGTGGTCGCCCGATCGCCTCACCCATTCCCGACTGGAAAGATAGTAAACTTTCGGGTTGGTTTGAAGCCGCTCCAAAATCCTGAATGCCATGGGATTTTCAGGTCTACCACTGTGTGCCGGGTCCGGCTTGACCAGTTGATGGACCCGGTGGTGGGGATTGTTCAAATCTCCGAAAGTCATGGCGCCGGCCGGGCAAGCCTGGGTGCAAGCCGTCTGGTATTCTTCTTCTTTCAGATCGCGCCGCCCCTCTGTATAGGCTTTGTCCATTGCCAGTTGATATCGGTGGAAGCAAAAACTGCATTTTTCCACAATACCCCGCATTCGGGGGGAAACATTGGGGCTCAGATATTTTTCCATACCATCGGGCCAGACCGGATCCCACCAGTTAAAATACCGGGCATGATAGGGACACGCCGCCATGCAGTATCGGCACCCAAAGCAGCGTGTATAGATCTGGCTGACAATGCCGGTCTTCGTACTGTAATCGGTTGCAGTGGCCGGGCAGACCGAGACACACGGCGAGTGACCATGCTCGTGGGGCCCGCCGCAATGCATGCAAGGACGCGGCAGATAGCAGACTTCGTTGTCCGGAAACGGTTTCCCGTTATCAAATTTATACACGCGCATCCAGGTAATGCTATCGAGCTTGTTGGTTTCGTCCTTTTTGAATGGTACATTATTTTCAGACATGCACGCCACCATACAGGCGCCGCACCCGGTGCATTTATCCAGATCAATGACCATTCCGTACTTATTGCTGCCATGGTGTTCGTTTTTCATCAGAACCTCATTCCACTGGTTAGGCTTTGATCAACTTTGCGCGAATGCCCCACGCCTGATCCAAACCGGAAACCGGGTCCACCACCGGCCCGATCAGTTCATTGATGTTGATGCCTTTTCGAGCAAGATAGTCGTCATAGGCGGTATGGCCCAGTCCCCTTGGTACGGCCACGATCCCGGGTCGAATTCCCTCAAACAGATGAACCTTCACGCGCGCCTTTCCCAGGGGCGTGCTTAACAGGGCCGCTTGACCCTCGGTCAGGTTCGAATCCCGGGCGGTTTTGGGATTCATTTCCACGTACCCCATATCGTGTTTCAGGACATCGTCCGATACCGTTTTAATCATAAACGGCGTCGAACCGGCGTAACCACTGGAAAGCCGCATGGTATCGTAAGGGACCAGAAGCAGCGGATAAGCGCCTGCATCCCCCTCGGGAACAAACGGTTCATAATGCGGCAAGGCCGCCTCGTCTGCCTTTCGGCCGTTTCGAAGCAAACTGGCGGAAAATTCAAATTTCCCCGAAGACGTATCAAAGGGTGCGGCCCTATCCATGGTGGATGACTCCGCCAGAAACCCCGCCCGCAGCAGCGGCTGCCACTTATCCGCCAGGGTCTCTCTCAGGCAGGACTCATAGTCAGACCATGGAAATGCATCGGCCACGGGAGCATCCATCCGTTTGGCCAGTTCCAGTATCACATCTGCCACATGCCGCGTATTGAACTGGGGCGGCAGTGCAGGGCGCGATAGACCAATCAATCGCTCGGGAAATCCAACAGGCCCGGGAACATCTTCATAACGTTCCAGATACATATGATTGGGCAACAGCAAATCGGATAATTGGGATGTCTCGTCCAGATAGGACGAAAAGCTCACCACAAAAGGAATCTTGGCCATGGCTTCGCGAAATCCGGAAGCGTTTGGAAGGCTGTATGCCGGATTGGCACCGGAAACAAAAAGCGCCTTGATGGGGTATGGGGCACCGTCGATTACTGCCGCCGCTAATTGATGGATGAGGTAACGTGAATGGGGTTTATCCGGGCTTCCAGCGCCATCAATTCGCCCCTTTTGTATGCCTTTCACGGCGACTCGGTCCATTTCAACATCCGGCCATTGAATATAATCCGGCTCAGGAACCGCCGTCACACCGCCGGTTCGATTGATACTGCCCACCAGGGCGTTCAAACTATGTATCGCCATCATTTCATGGAGGTTTCCAGGAATTCGACCGATGCCACGGCCGCCCACGGCAAGCGGTTTGCCCGCGTTCGCAAAATCCCGGGCAAGAGCAATCACTTTCTTTTTGGCAACACCCGTGAATTTCTCGGTCTGCGCCGGGCTGTAATTATCGAGTACAAACCGCTTGAATCCTTTATGCGTCTGTCCTTCCGAGTCCACCCAGTCTTCGAAACCAAAGCTGTGGCGGGTAACAAAATCCCGCCGGTGTCCTTCTCGAATGATCACATGGGCCAAACCCAGGGCCAAGGCCGCTTCGGTCCCCGGCAGGATGGGAATCCACTGATCCGCTTTGGCCGCCGTGTTGGACAGTCTCGGTTCCACCTGGACCAGCTTCGCGCCGGCTTCCCTGCGCCGGCTGTTTGCCTGAAACATGTGAACCGGTGAGCCCCAACCCTCTATCAATCCACTGCCGAAGCTGATCACAAAATCCGAATTTGCCAAATCGAATCCGGCAGACGCCCGGACCCCTTGCATCAGATACAGGGTTAATTCGTAGGTATCCTGAATCGACGGCATCCGGAAAAAATTGGGGGAACCGAAAGCGGATAAAAATCGTTCCATGAGTCTGGGCACGGTGCCCCGATCCGATTCCATAACCCCCGCCACAGTATGCGAATCACCGTTTTTGCGAAGCGTTTTCAGGTTTGCAGAAATTTCATCGATGGCCTGTTGCCAGGAAATCGGCTGCCACTTTCCCTCGCCCCGCTTTCCGGCTCTTTTCATGGGCTGCTTGATTCGGGTGGGGCCGTAAAGCAATTGAAGCCCGGAAAGCCCCAGAATACAGATGGATCCATTATTGACGGGATGTCCTTTTACGCCCTCGATCTTTACCGCCCGGTTATCCACCTTTCGAACCATGATGCCGCATCCGCCCGGACAAAGTCCGCATACGGATTCGCTATAGGTCACCGCGCCGTCCTTGGGAATCGGCGTCCATGGCCAGTTTTGCGACCAGATTGACAGGTCGTCCGTGATTTTCCAGGGCATGGGCGTCAGGGCCGATCCGGCGGCGGCGCCAATTCCAAGTGATAAAAAGGCTCTTCTGTCTATTTTCATCGATTGATACCTCTTGAAGCTTCCATGGGCTTTTTCAGTTGGCATCCAACACCATCAAACCACCGGTTGTCATTATTTATGGCAGACAAAACAGGCATCGTATTGGGTTTGTACACTGGTTCTGCGGGCGGTCAACTTCTCATGGCAATCCGCGCAATCGTCCATCTTCATGCGATCCCAGGTGTTTTTCTTGAGTCCGGCAATATTCTTTCCCCAGATATCGCGGCTGTAGCCGGTGATCCGGTTCTCTTCATAACCACGCGAATACTCGCTCTCGCCGATATGGCCGTGACAGGTTTCACAACTCATTTTACCCATTTTGACGTGGGCGGCATGCGAGAAAAAAACGCAGTCGGGCTGCCGCGAATAAACAAGCCAGGGTACTTCCAGATTTTGATGGACATACTGGGTCATGAAAACCGTTTCATCTTCCGTTTCACCTTGTTGCTCTTCATGGCATTCCATACAGTCGGCAATTTTCGGAATTCCTGAAAAGCTGCCGTCGGATCGAAAATAATGACAACTTTCACAGCCATTGTCCACTTCCGCCACATGGAATTTATGGTCGAAATTAAAGGGCTGGCTTTTCTTTGAGTAGAGGAATTTCGGAGAGATGCCCCATCCGATAATCAGACTGACGGCCAGACCGATAAAAAAGAAGAGAATGATGAATCCCGGTCCGTTATCCTTACCGTCGGTCCCGCCACCATCATTTGGGGAAGCAGCGCCTGGATCCGGTTCAACCGCTGTCGCCTTGTCATCTAATGTGCTCATGGATACTCCGTTCGATGTGGATGCGTTAGCGAATCATGTTTAAGCACCCATCCGGTCGTGTATGGATATAATAAAAAATCTGCGATTTTGTATCTTTAGCCGTGCCCTTTTGTCAAGTGGAAATAGCTGATTGGATAGCCCTTGGGCTATCCCTGCACACCATAACTATGTAGCCCCGGCAGATAGTTGACACCAAAATACGTAACCAGGACGGCGACAAATCCCAGAATCGACAGGTAGGCGAAAATCTTTCCCCGCCAGCTTAAAAAAACCCTGAAATGAAGCATGGCTGCGTAAACCAGCCAGGTAATCAGAGACCAGGTCTCTTTTGGATCCCATCCCCAATACCTGCCCCAGGCGGAGTTGGCCCAGACCGCCCCGGTAATGATCCCGACCGTTAGAAATAGAAAACCAAATTTCACCATTTGCAGGATTAGATCGTCCATGACCCTCAGGGTCGGAAAACGCACCAGCAGCGGACGCTTGTTGTCCGGATCGAGCCGTTTGAACAGATACATGAGGCTCATGCCAAAGGCGATGGCAAATGCCGCGTATCCGATAAAACAGGCAATCACGTGTGCGATGAGCCAGTTGCTCTTCAGTGCCGGAATCAACGGTTGTATCCGATCACTGATATTCGGTGATAAGGACGCATAGGCCATGGCCAGAAACGCAAGGGGGGTTGCAAAAGCGCCGATGGTCCGGTTCCGTGTTCGATATTCCAGGTACAGATAGAGGACAGCCAGCGTCCATGCAAAAAAAACCAGCGACTCATAGAGGTTGGAAAGCGGGGCATGACCGATTCCCAATTGATAAGATTCGACCCATCTCAGGGCGATGCCGGCAGTATTGGCGATCGTGCCGACAATCGCAGCCCAGAGTGCGATGCGTCCAACCGGGGCGGTTTTAAATATCCAAGCCGCGATATAGCAAACGGCAGCACCGCCATAAATAAATGTTGTTATGGATAAAAGCTCAGAACTGTTCATAGGCATTCCTTTATACCAACGTTAACCCATTCCATCCGTCACCGCCGACCGGCCGGCGCCTTGAGCTGTTTGGCAATCCGATCGACTTTCTGATGCATCCCGAATCTGTTTTTATTGGCGTTGCCGGAAACCCGGGTCCGAATGGCGCCGTCGATGTCCATCACCTCCACACACAACCGCTGGTGGGACATGAAGAAAGTGACAAAGCAGCCGGTGATCAAAAAGATAAAGCTAACGTAAACCATCCAGACACCGGGGTCCTTTGTCACTTGGAGCCCGGTGTAATACCGGTGTTCTATCTGTTGTATGGTAAACACATATTGGCCTTTTCGCATTTTATCAAAGCCGGGAAACCGGGTGGGCAAAATCACCATCACCGGTTCCGCCCCGACCGGGGTAAACCGACACACAACGGTTTCACCGAGATTCATATTTCCGAAAGGATAGCTGGTTTTAAAATCAACAACGGCCAATGTCCCGCCATCCGGCAGGGATACGGTCTGACCGACAGTGACGGTAACCGGATGCGCAGAGCCGGTTTTCGGGTCGTTGGCTTCGAGGGTGATGGCCCTGGGCGCCAATGCGCCGTAGCTGGACTGGAATATATTGATGCCCTTATAGCGCAGGGGATCATTGACAATAATATCCTTTGTCAGGACTGCTTTGCCATTTTCAACCAATGACAGCCGGGAGCGGTATTCCTTGGGTTGACCGGTCTCGTAGAAACTGACGGAAAAGTCATCGCACCGAATTTCAAAATCGAGTGGAACCGCAATTCCGGGATTGCCGATGCGAACCACATCCACCGATTCGCCTTCGGGAATCTGGACATACCCGTCAAAGCCGAACATCGATCCCACCAGCCCACCCAAAAGGAGCAAAATCACACTGAAATGAACCAGATAAAACCCGAGACGGGTCCACCGGCCCCGTTCGGCGAATATGCAGGTCCCCTGGTCCGTTTGCTCAACGCGTGTATAAGCAAAGGATTTTGAGACGACCGGCAAAAAATGACCAATCGCGTCATCAGGCGACTGGACCGCGTCAAAAACCACCTGTTCCTCCTGCCGTCTAAACCCCTTGATTTGAAACTTCGGCTCCTTGACAAAGACGATCCGAAGCGTTGTGGGAAGTCGATTGATGGTACATGCGAGCATATTCAGGGTCAGCATCAACAGCAGGAAACGAAACCAGCCGGCGTGGTAC
>JAFDDL010000027.1 GCA_019310865.1 Deltaproteobacteria bacterium
CAGGGTTCCGATTCCCTTTAATGTGGAAACACTTGGCATCCGTGTTTGTGATTGGAAATCACGAAGCAGGTCCACTGCGCATGCCATCCCGACCCCACCGCCCACGTAGAGAAGAGGGCGTTTGGCGGTTTTGAGCATCTTTCTTGCCCGTAAAATTTTTTCATCTCCCGGTTTTGGCAATTGTGATGTGGGGGTTAGAAACGGTACAAACTGAACGGATCCCAATTGAACATCGCGGGGAATATCAATGAGAACGTGTCCGGGCCTGCCCTCATTTGCCAGCAGAAAGGCTTCCGGAATCGTCTGGTTTAACTCGGCCGGATCTGTGACAATGAAGCTGTGCTTGGTAACGCTCAGGGACAGGCCCAGTACATCCACCTCCTGAAAGGCATCGGTGCCGACCAGCTCCGATGCGACTTGCCCGGTAATGACCACCATGGGCACCGAATCAAGAAGGGCATCTGCCAGGCCCGTGATCAGATTGGTGGCACCCGGTCCCGAGGTGGACAAGCAGACACCTGTTTTTCCGCTGGTTCTTGCATATCCAATGGCCGAAAATGCAGCCCCTTGCTCGTGCCGGGCAAGCACGTGTTTAAGCCCGCTGTCGTATATGGCGTCATACAGGGGCATGATTGCACCCCCCGGGAATCCAAAAATGGTTTCGACGCCCTGGTTTTTCAAAAGCTTGACAATCAAATCGGCCGCTCTCATGGCTGCTCCTTAAATCGTATCAAAAAAAAACCCCCCGAACCGTTAGGTGCGGGGGGGTTGATTTTGCTTTTATCGGCAATGACTATACCGGCGCCCCCCGCGGTGATCCAATGATCACCTCGCTAATAATGATAATAATGATGGCGCTGGTCATGATGTTCATATCAATTAATCCAAAAAAAAAGCCCCCGAACCGTTAGGTGCGGGGGCTGGTTTTTTTTAATGCCTTAAACGAGCGGCACCCCCCGCGGTAATCCAATGATCAACTCGTGAATGCTGATAATTATTTCAATACTGGAAAAAGGCATTTTATTTGCTTGAGTCCTTGATTTGTCTATTTGCCGGTAGACTTTATAGAATTAGAATTTGGTTGTCAATATGTTTTTCCATATTCCAAATCGAATCATGGGGCTATTGCGATGGCGAATTTGGCTCTGAATGGATTTTTTCTATATCGCTCTTGCTGAATTTATACACGGTGTTGCAATAATGGCAACGCAGATCCACCGGAAAGGGCCCGTGAACCATGAGATTCTCGCGTTCGTTTTTAGGCAGGAGGCGCAGCACCTGTTTGACCCGATCTGAATGGCAGTGGCACATGAATTCGATTCGACGGTTGGTGATGATCTGCGGAGAAAATTTGGAGAATTCCCCCTGCAGAAGCGTTTCCGGAGACACGTTTTCGGCAAATAGTTTCCCCAGAGAAGATAGGTTCTCCACAACTTTTTCCACCGTGGCAACCATGTCCGCCTGGGCATCCGGCATGGCCTGGACCAGCAAGCCCCCGGCCCCGGTTATGTTTCCAGTGGGACTGAATTGAATGCTGAGATGAATGGCCGTTGGAATTTGCTCGGATGTGGCATGATAATAGGTCAGGTCCTGGGCAATGTTACCGTATTTCAAAGCCGTTTTGCTCGAAAACGGCTGCTTGGCGTCTTCCAGATGCCGCGTGACGGTTAAAAAACCGGCACCGAAGAAAGGAGAGAGATCAAAATTTTCCAGCGGTTTTTCCAGGGGAATCACTGGATTTTTCAAATATCCACGAATTTCCCCATATGCAGATGCCTCTGCGGATAAACCGCCCACGGGGCCGTCACAATCTATCTGGATGCTTAACCGATCATTTCCTTTCAGGGTTGCGGACATGAGACCGACACCCAGGTAAGCGTGGCCGAGAACGAGCGATTCGAGAATGCCCATGTCATGGTTGACGCGCATTTCTTGAATCATTCGCGTGCCGTGTATCATTACCCCGCGGATGGACTTGTCCGCCAGCCAGAAATGATAGAGACGATCCTTCCTTGCGGCCAGGAGCCGTTCCTTGAGCGTTTCACCGGGCAGTTCTTTTTTAATCATCGAAATATCATGGGTTACCGGTTATGGATTGCTGCCTCCTTAGCGCTTTTTAAGAATCGATTCAAGGAGAATCCAATTTTGCCTGACACAGAAATTGGGAAAATTAACCGTTTATGGATGGATACTGGTTATTCACTCAGTTCCGAAATAACTTGATCAAATGGTTGTGTAACCTGCGGCGGCGGTTTTTTTGACAGGAGACTGGCGATGACAATGGCGCTTGCAGCCAGTAGAAACCCGGGTATGATTTCATACAGTTCGAAGAGACCGCCGGACAGATGTTTCCAGATCACAACCGTCGCCCCGCCGGTTAACATTCCTGCCAAAGCCCCTTGCCAGGTCATGCGGCGCCAGAATAGCGAACCGATGATTACCGGACCGAATGCCGCACCGAATCCCGCCCATGCATACGCCACAAGATCCAGCACCTTATTACGCGGATCGAGTGCCAGCATCATGGCCACAAGGGCGATGGTGACAACGGCCCCGCGTCCCACACGAACCACAAGGACCGGGTCTGCCTTATGGGGCCAGAGGGCTCGAAAAAAGTCTTCCGCCAGAGCCGAAGAGGCCACCAGCAGCTGAGAGTCGGCCGTACTCATAATCGCCGAGAGGATGGCTGCTAACAGAATGCCGGCAACCAACGGGTGAAAGAGGGCATGTACCAGGACCATGAAGATTCGTTCCGGGTCTTCCTGAATGGATGGGAAATGGATTTTGCCTACCAACCCCACAACGATGGCGGCAAAAAGGGTGATGGCAGACCAGCTTACTGCGATGCGTCGGGCAGAAGGAATTTGCCGATGCGATTGGATCGCTTTGAACCGGGCCAATATGTGCGGCTGGCCAAAATAACCCAACCCCCATCCCAGAAGCCCGACAATCGTGACGGCTCCCAAGGGGTTGCCGAGTTTGTCGGTCCATATGTTGATTAATTCGGGGTTGTGGGCAACCAGACCTGTATGAACGGACCGAATACCGCCGACTGATTCGATGGCAATTACCGGTACGACTACCAGGGCTGCCGCCATCAACAGGCCCTGGAGCAAATCGGTCCAGGAAACTGCCAGAAAGCCACCGAACAGGGTATATGAAATGATCGCCAGCGTTCCGATCATCACAGCCCACGCATAGGGGAGACCGAACACGGTTGAAAAAAGCTTGCCGCCGGCCACCAGACCTGAACTGGTATAAAACAGAAAGAAAAGCAGAATAAAAAATGCGGCGATACTTCTCAACAGATGCCAATGATCCGCAAATCGGCGCTCGAGGAATGTGGGAATTGTCAGGGCATCATCGAGTTTGTAAGTGTAAAGCCTGAGGCGCTTTGCCGTGATCGTCCAGTTGAGTGCGGTTCCGGCCAGCAGGCCGGCTGCCATCCAGGACGCTTCAAGACCACTGACATAGGCATAACCGGGTAACCCCAGCAGCAGCCACGCACTCATGTCTGAGGCACACGCACTCAAGGCAGCAACTCCGGATGACAATTGCCGACCACCCAGGTAATAATCAGTGGCATTTTTCGTTCGCTGGTAGCCGTAATATCCGATCATCAGCACGGCGATGAGGTAGAAGAAAAAGGTGAGGGCTATTCCAGTGGCTTGATCCATGCTACGCTCCTTGAAAGCTGATTTGCGAATACCTTCATGATTGATTCAGGTATTTGCATCTTGACGATTTTGCACCTTTTCGAATATGCTTATATTATACTTGAGCTATTTTCGAAATACTCAATTTTATTCGCGTTTGATGAAATCAATCATTTTGAAACCGGCTCACCTGCCCGACGGATTCGCGAGAGCGTTATGAACCCATTTGCATCAGGAGGTAACCCATGAACCAATACTATTGCCCCTACTGTGATGAGGATTTAACCCACCTGAATGGTATGGTGCTCAAATTAAAGGGCGTGCTGGATTCGGATCATTTCAAATGCTCATCTAATTTTTTCCTCCCGGCCGCGGTCGGTGTCTACGGCGTGATAACCGAAAACCATTTAACGCTCAAAGACGGTGCAATAATTGACTTTTGCTGCCCGAATCCCAAATGCGATCACAGTTTTACGACCAGCTATGACGAGGATTTGGCCAATGTAAAGATGGTCGACGACGATGGTACCGAACGTGTGGTCGTTTTTAATCGGATTTACGGCAAGCAGTCGACCTTTGTGGTCGATTTTAAGGAAAAGAAGGTTGAAAACGCCTATGGCGCAGATCAAGAGAACTACATTCGGGAGTTTGATAAGCCGATCAATTTTTTCGGTGAATAATCCCATCGTTTTCTAAATAGCCTTTCACCCCCCCGCCGACCTCAACAGGCGATGTTTTTACACCGAGTTTTTGTCGACAATAGACTTTCTACCTGATTCTTGCACGAGTTGGCGGTTCTAACAGTGAAGGCCCTGTGATGATTTAAACCTTGCGTGCAATCACCATATTAGGCTAAGTACACACATTTGTCCTCGGCCCCGCTGAACGGGCCTTAGTGAAAACGTGGATACATGATGGCTCGAAACCGGTTGTTCATCGCCCATTGGTGGGCTCACGACCCTTAGGGCCCATAAAAATGGAGATCTTAAATGAAATGGGTATGTAAGGCAATAACGGGACATGTTATGTTCGGCTGTATCTTTCTCATTGCCGGTATAGGCGTTGCGCAAGAAAAGGTGCCGGCACAGCAGAATGTGGCCACCGTTAATGGCAACGATATTTTAAAACGGATCTACGATCATGAAGTGAACATGGCCATGTCCCGTCAGCGCGGGGCCCAAGTCGATTCGGCTGCCGTGGAAAACCTGAAAAAAATGATTCTGGACATGCTCATCAATACAGAACTGCTCTATCAGGAGAGCCACAAAAAGGGCATTCGCGTTTCCGAAACGGATTTATCCAATCGGATGGCCGGGATTTTGAAAAACTTTCCCAGCGAGGATGAATTTCGGAACGTCATTTCGCAGAGGGGCCTGATCGAAGGCGATATTAAGCACAAGATTAAGCAGGAACTTGCGATCCAGACACTGATCGATAAGGAAATTACAGCGTCCATGACAGTATCCGATGCAGACGTGAGATCTCAATATGACGCTCGCCCGGAATTATCAACCGTACCGGAACGCGTTCAGGCAAGCCACATTTTAATAAAGGTGGCCCCGGATGCGGATGGAGCGAAAAAGGAAGCCGCCCGAAAAAAAATTGCTGAGATTAAAAAGCAGCTTTCGAATGGTCAGGATTTTGCGGAGCTTGCCAAGACACATTCCGAATGTCCCAGCAGTGCCAATGGCGGCAATCTGGGATTGTTTGCCCGTGGACAGATGGTGAAACCCTTCGAGACGGTGGCATTTTCAATGAAACCCATGGAGGTGAGCGATCTTGTTGAAACCCCATTCGGTTACCACCTTATCAAGGTAATGGACCATCAGACCGGCGGACGGGTTTCTTATGATCAGGCTTCGGCACAAATTCAAAAACGGATGAGGGCGGAGCGGGTTTCCCGGCAAGTGAAAGCGTATATCGAAACGTTGCGGGAAACTGCTGAAATAGAGATGCTATTGTAGGCGGAGTCCTTTTTTCGCTTCAATATCCCCCATATGAAACGGAAAGACCCCGGTGGCCCGATCTGCAAAATAATGCTGCAGCGTTTTGGCGACCACGATAAAAGCTAGATCATTCCACGGAATGTTTATCTCGCTAAATAGCCGAACATCCAGACTTTCTTTGCCAGGCGAAAACTTATTTTCGGATAATCGCGCCAGAAACATGAAATAAACCTGGCCGATAAGCGCCAGATTAAACAGGGTATAAGGTTGTATGATGTCGACGGTTGCACCGGCCTCCTCCCGGGTTTCGCGGATGGCGCCCGATTCAACGGTTTCGCCGTGCTCCAGGTAACCGGCCGGCAATGTCCATTTGCCCAACTCGGGTTCGATGGCCCGTTTGCACAGTAACACTTTCCCCCCCCGGATCGGCAAGGTGCCGACCACCATTTTGGGGTTTTCATAGTGTATCAAATGACAGGCGTCGCACACATTTCGATGTCGATCGTCGCCAGGGGGGATGCGGCGTGTCAGCGAGTGGCCGCAGTTGCTGCAGTAGTTCAATCCGGTTTCCGTCATCAGGTGTTTACCGGTTGGTTGGATTTTAACAGCGCCACATGCTTCGTCTCTTCAGCAATCATCATGTCGATCTGTTTTTGTTCCCGTTCGCCCGATACAAACGTCTGGAGCATCTGATAAAATAAGATGGTGTCCTCTTCAAATTCGATGGCGCTTGCCAGGATTTGACTGAATTGATCGAAATTTGAAAAATCCTTATCCGAAAGGGAAAAACTCTGCCCCATTATGAATGTCTCGATGAGTGCCATATTCAGCGCTTCATCGGGTATGGGATCGTCCGAAATACCCGGGGCGGACTTCATTTGGGAAAAAAGCTGTGCATGGTCGACCTCCTGATCGGCCATCCAGGTCAGGAGGGATGCAAATTCCGGGTTGGTAACCTTCTTGGCCGACTCCCGATAGACGACCTCGCCATTTTGCTCTATTTTAATTGCAATATCAATTAATTCCGTTACGGTGAACATATTTCCCTCTCAATCCTTAAATAAATACAATCTATATCCTGCATGCTTCATGTGTCAACGTGTTTCGTTCACGTCACGTGCACCTGCACCTGCACGAATTGCGGCTGAAAAAACTTTATTACCAGGTGCGAATAGCCTGGCTCTAAATACGGTTAGTCTGGACCATATGCCGGATAGAATTGCTTTCCCTATTTTCATTTGGTACCATTTTCAGGCTATTTCAATGAATTACCGTAATACGGAGGAAGATATGCGTTCTGATATTTTCTGGATCGGAATAGGGGATGTTCACGAACGGATCGATAATGTGAGGAAAATACCCAATCTATCCGACGCGCAGGCGGTACTCATTGCCGGGGATCTGACCAATGTGGGTGGGAAAGCTGAGACGCTGCGTATTTTGGATGAGGTTGGTAAAATCAATACGTGCATCTATGCTCAGATCGGCAACATGGACACACCGGCAGTGGCGGCTGTGTTGACCGAAAAAAAAATAAACGCACATGCTCGAATCATTGATCTGGGCCATGGTATCGGCCTGATGGGTCTCGGGTTTTCGTCACCGACACCGTTTCATACGCCCTCGGAAGTCAGTGAAGCTCAGTTGGCGCGTTGGTTGAATGATGCCTACCGAGACGCTGAGAAATTCTCGAACTTGATTCTGATGGCCCATGACCCGCCCCACGGGACTAAGACCGACCGACTCGCATCCGGTAAACCGGTCGGCAACCGGGCTGTGAGGCGGTTCATTGAGGACCGTCAGCCGGCGGTCTGCCTCACCGGTCACATCCACGAGGCCAAATCCATTGATCGGCTTGGTAGAACTTGGATTGTCAATCCGGGTTTGTTCGCCCTTGGTGGTTATGCCGTCATTCGTCTGGACGGCGATGGCCTGACAGTCGCCTTGGGGCAAGCGGGTTAATCAGGAGCGTGGCTGCCCGCATTAGTCCGAAAAGCGCATATACCCAACCGATTCCCTAGTGTGGGCGGTCTCTTCATTGGCAGACTGTTCCTCGGATATCTTGAAAAAGATTTGCTCTCGAGTATGACTGCTCCAGCGGACAGTGGCGGTGTCACCGCCGTTTGTGGTTTGCATGGTCGCGATGACAGCCGGGGTTCCGGAAAACCAGGGACTGAATGATACCGGGTAATATTTGTGGGTAACCGATGATGACGTCTTTCCCACGTCAAATCGCACACCGCTAACGGTTCCCTGGGAAGGCTCCCACGCCACAAAGGAAACGGTTTCCGACGCATGGGTGCTTCCATTGCCCTCCTCTTGCTGGAGTCGCAAGTAAAAGCCATTTGCTGATACGCCGGACAACCGGACCGTGACCGCATCTAAGTCGTTGTTACTGGTGACGGATGCAATGACCACCGGTGTGGTTTGAAAGGGCGTCGAGAAGGGAATAACCAAGCCGGATGGGCCGACTGAAACCTTGCCCGCCTGAATCCGCGTTCCGTCGGCCAAATCAAAAATTCCAGCCTCAACGACCACGTAGCCGGTGGTTTCGATGCCATGCATCCCATCCAGATAATCCCACTCCTGGACGCTGATATTAAAACCCGACGTGTAAATATCTTCGATTCTGACCACTGCAGGGCTTGGGTCATAGGTGCTCATGGCGCTGGAAACCACCACCGGATTTTTATAGCTGTTTTGAAATCCCACCCAGCGCCAGTCCTGAGTTACGGCAACGTTTCCGGCTTCCAGAACCAATTGCGGTGGAAGGGGGGCAAACTGAGCGTCGATGCTGTGATTTTCGATAACATCGGTAAATGTATAAGCGGTAACCACACCGACGGATTGGCCGTCTACCCGAACATCGATAATCTCGCAGTCTTGTGCGGGGGTGATGGTAAAGGTCTGGCCGGCCTCGTGCGCCACGGTGACCACACCAGCGGGCGATATGGAGCCGTACGATCCGGAAGTGGCCGATATGGAATAGGTGTTTTTTTCAAATACGGCGTATAAATTTAGGGAAGCTTCAAAGCTCTCGATGGTCAGGCTGGTGATGGCGCCCTTGGAGACGCCGCCCATCATGACATCCACCACATGACAATTCGGATCCGGCGTGAAGGTGAAGGTTTGGGTCGAACCGTGAAAGGCTGTCATGGGCCCTGCCGGCGATATGGTGCCATGGGCGCTGTTGGCGGTGACGATCTCATAGAAATCCTGTTCGAAAATGACCTGTATGTCATGGTCCTGGGCAATATTTTCAATGGTGAGGCTGGTGACCGCCCCATGTGAGGTGCCGTCGACTTGGACATCCACCACATGGCAATGGGGATCCGCGGTGATCGTAAAGGCCAGATCGTTTCCGTCTTCAACCGAGACCGGGCCTGCCGGCGATATGGCGCCCAATGGATTGGCAGCGGTCGTTACCGTGTGAATTGGCGCGGGTGGATCATAGCGGATAATATTGGAGATACCACTTTCAACCCCTCCCTGGTTATAGGCAGCAACGGCAAACTGATAGGTTTGATCATGGGAAACACCGCTCAGGGTAACATACGGGGATTTCGAATTATCCAGCTGAGCCCGGGTGATGGTAATGGGGGATGCACCCTGGTCCAATCCGGAGCCTTTGAAACCGGATTGGTTCGAACCCGCATCGTAATAGATTTTATAGCCCACCAGATCGGATTCCGCATTTGCATCCCAGGCCAGGGTTACCGATTCCACATTCGCCCGGCAGGGGGCTTGCAGAAAGACCAGGGCCAGAAAAAACGAGACACAGGAAAAAAGGGCGATTTTCGCCAAAAGAACAGGAGAATCAAAGTTAATCATAAAAAAATAACCTCTAACTATCTAAGATCAGGGCACATTCTAAGTGTACAGCGCAACGGGAGCCCCGCGACCGTTATGATTCGAATCACAATGGGGTCAGAAATCCTTTATGACAAACCAGACATTGACAGGATTATCAAGAAAAAAATGAATAAAGGCGTGCATTTTTCACATCCTCATGGTCCAAATGGTTTCAGAAAGCGGCCCGAATGGCGCCGCCATCCACCGGAATGGACGTACCGGTGATGTAGCTTGCCTTCTCGGACGCCAGAAAGGCGACCACCGCGCCGAACTCCTCAGGCTGACCGATTCGGCCGAGTGGGACCGGTTTTCCCATTTCGGCCAGAACGGAATCCGTTGACGCTCCGGTATTTTTCGCGGTGTCGGCTGCGATCTGTTTCAGCCGATCGGTTTGGGTGTAGCCGGGCATCACGTTGTTGATGGTGATGCCGTCTGCGCCATATTCATTGGCCAGGGTTTTGGCCAGCCCATGAACCGATGGCCGAATTGCGTTGGACAGGACAAGGGGCGCCAGGGGCTCTTTGACTGAAAGGCTGGTGATATTGATGATCCGGCCCCATTTTTCCCGCTGCATGTGCGGTATGGCGGCCCGGATCAGCCGGACTGCGCTCATCATGGACAGTTCAAAGGCAGATTGCCAATCCCCGTCCTCAAAGTTTATGAACGAACCCGGCGGCGGCCCACCGGCGTTGGTGACCAGGATGTGCAGTCCGCCGAAACGCTTGATCGTTTTTTGAACCAGGGTTTTGATATGATCGGCCCGGGTCAAGTCGGCCGGTATGGCCAGAATTTCCGATCCCGTGACCGCCGCAATTTCCGCTTGGGTTTTGGATAAAATGTCCGCATCTCGGGCGCAGATGACCACCTTTGCCCCTTCGGATGCGATGGCCTCGGCGCAAGCACGGCCTAAACCCTTGGATGAAGCGGCAACCAGGGCGATTTTGTCTTTGATTCCAAGATCCATATCGTCTCTCCTATTCGGTGAAGCCGGGAGGCAATCCATCCGGACTATCGGGGACAAAGGTCTCCAGAGCCTCCTTGGGCTTTAGTTTCAGTGAAAAGCCAAGGGAGTTTCCCATTTCTTCATAGGAACCCCGGGCGATGCGAATGGCATTCATGGGCTCGACGATGATGGCCGCCTGGTGCTGGACCGGACAATGGTGTTCACAAAATCCGCAGCCGCTGCACCGGTTTTCATCCACGAACGGGACCGCCTCCTTGAGCCCGGGAACCCGCCGCAGGTTGATGGCGTCATAGGGGCAGACTTCATCACAGACCAGGCATTTTCGATCAAATTCCCAGGCCAGACATTTTCGGCGCAGGACAAAGGCGGTGCCCACCTTGGCCCATATCCTGTCTGCCTTGGGCAGCGGCCGGATGGCCCCGGTGGGGCAGACATGGCCACAGACATTGCAGGTGGGTTCACAGGGCCCCCGCCGGGCAAGGAGTTTCGGACTGAAAAAGCTGGTGATACCCGAGGCCAGCCCCAGGGGCTGCAAGGTGTTTGTGGGACATGCCTTCATGCACAATCCGCACCGGACACATCGAGCGAGAAGATCCCTTTCGGGCAGCGCCCCTGGGGGTCGTATCAGCCGGCGCGGGGCAACCTTGGCATAATCGGCGGAGACCAGCGGGTGGCTGATGGCGGTGCTGGTGACGATGGCGGACCCGACGCCGGCCAGGCTTGCGGTAATCATTTCCCGACGTCCGGCCGAAAAGGGTATGGCCCTTTCAGCGCGTGTTGACCGGTTCGTGGTGAAGGTGACGGCGTTCACGGGACAGACCCGAACACAGGTTTCACAAACAATGCACTCCCCATGGCAGGTAACAAGCGGATCGGTATCAATGGCATCCATGGGGCAATCTTTCTGACATTTGCCGCAGTCGATACAGTCATCGGATACACCCCGTCGCATCAGCGGGCGCCAGGAAAACAGGGCGAAAAGCCCGCCGGCCGGACATAGATACCGGCACCAGAACCGGGGGGACCAGACAGCGCACAGAAAAATGGCACCCAGGATGGCCATGGTCACCCATTGCAGCAGGTATCGTGATTGGGGAACCTGGGCATAGGCCAAAACGGACCAGTCGAGGCTGTCGGCCAGGGGCCTTACCCAGGTCAGACCCTTTCCGGTCACAAAGTTGACGGCCGGGTAGATTAACAGTCCATAGAACCGGGTGATCAATGACAAGGGAGATGCCAGGAAGATCCATGAAACGCCCAGCAGGCCGGCTGCCAGGATAAAGACCAGCACCTGGTATTTGACCTGCCGAAGCCGAACGCCGGGACCGGTCGGCTTTTCCTTGGCGGACCGATCATGGAATTTTCCGCGGATGAGCCGATCCGTCACGTCCAACGTCGTGCCCATGGGGCAGATGTGCCCGCAGAAAAACCGGCCCAAAATCGTCGACAGGGCCAGCAGCAGCGCCGCTGCCCAGAGGGCTGGAATCAACGTGCGGCTGCTCAGCCAGGTCCCCACCAGAATCAGGGGGTCGAGTCGGAGAAAAGCGTCCACTGCAATATCTGCGATCAGCGGAAAGGCCGATAACCACATCAATACGAGAAAAACAGCCAGGCACAGGGTTTGAACGACGCGCTGAAAGGTCATCAGGCCTGGACCTTTTGGATGGTCAGGTTATCAACATCCATTCGGCCAAGCCCCCGCTCGTGGGCCAGACGAATATGTTTTACCTGACGCGGCGCCATGCGTCGGCCATACCATTCAAACATCTGCACGGCCAGAGCGTCGGCCGCCACCATGTCTCGGGAGGCGATGATGGTGCGGGTGGGGATGATCTTTCCGGGACCGTGTGGCCCGTTTGTGGACAGAACCCGAGTGGCGTCCACTACCACCAGATCCGGTTTTAACAGGGTTGCCAGGTCGACGATGGACGCCGGCAGATCGTAGCGGCTGTGCATGATCCGGCGATTGTAAATCAGCCCCATCATTCCCTTCATGGACAGGCTGACCCCGGTGCCGGCGTGTGACTTTGCCGTGGGCGCGGCAATGAGAACATCGGCTGTCAGTACATCCGTCATGACATCGGTCTGTTTCATGGTCACCCCTTGCGGGATGGCGGTTTCTTTGAACATCTCCCGGTTTTTGATGCCATGCACCAGGTTTTCATTAAAAACCTCGCATGCGGATTGAACCCCCTCGATACATAGCTCCGTGGTGCGCAAGGGATTATCGAGAACCCGAACCCGGCCGGCGCCGGCTTCCTTGCACATGGCCACCAGTTCTTTGACCACCAGTGGGTGCGTGTTACTTCCCATTTCCGTGCCGTTGGCGAAACTCATATTCGGCTTAATCACCACCTTCTGACCCGGTTTGACAAACGCGCTCATGCCGCCGAGCGATTGAACGGCAGCCCGTACGGCCGGTCCCTGATCGCCGGTTGCAACGGCCAGGTCGGGCATGGATGCCGTTGCGGGTCGAAGACCCGAGAGAACTGTGGTGCCGGCCGTGGCCAGTAGCAGGGCCTTGAGTTGACCTTTTAAAAAAGAGCGCCGGTTCAGATTGGTTTTGAACGCGGTGACGAGTTGATTTAAAGAATGATTTAAAGCAGTTGGGGTCATGGCCGATGCCCTCCTATGGAAAACGGATCTCTTGACAGACTGAGACGTATGATTGTAATATCATTTGAAAATTTGAACCAAGGGTTTAACATATTGATATTAAAAGGCTTATGGCCTTTTGCGGGGCTGTTGTAGTCACCGCTGCCAGATTCCTTTAACCATCAAACATTTCAGAATAGTACATCCATTTTCAACGATCGTCAATAAACCCCTAGGAGTTGAATGTGCTTGAAGAATTGAGCCGGAAAGTCGAAGACAAGAGCCTGCTGGTCAGTCGGATCCGCCAGGAGATTGAAAAGATTCTCGTTGGTCAGCGCAAGCTGGTGGACGGTCTGCTCATCGGGCTGTTTGCAAAAGGCCATATCATCATCGAGGGGGTGCCGGGACTGGCCAAAACCAGTGCAGTCAAGGCGCTTGCAGCAACCGTACAGTCGGATTTCAAGCGAATTCAATTTACACCGGATCTGCTTCCGGCGGATTTAATCGGGACCGAAGTGTTTCTGCCCCAGACAGGCGAATTTACCATCAAGAAGGGGCCGATCTTTCATAATATTATCCTGGCGGACGAGATAAACCGGGCCCCGTCCAAGGTGCAGTCGGCCCTGCTGGAAGCCATGCAGGAACGACAGGTTACCATCGGGGGCACCACCTTTCCCTTGTCCGATCCGTTTCTGGTCATGGCCACCCAGAACCCCATCGAACAGGAGGGGACCTATCCGCTGCCCGAGGCACAGATCGACCGGTTTATGCTCAAGCTGGTCGTTGATTATCCGAGCAAATCCGAGGAAAAAGAGATCATGAAGCGGGTGGGATTTGAAGCCGAGGCAACCCTCGACCAGGTGATCACACCGGAGATTCTCAAGGAACTGGTGTCTCTTATCCAGGCGATCCATGTGGACGACAAGCTTAAAGACTACATGGTGGATCTGGTGTTTGCCACCCGGAATCCGGCGGACTACCAGATCGATATCGCCGATTATATTCAGTTCGGTGCGTCGCCCCGGGCAACCATTTATTTGAGCCAGGTGGCGCGGGCTTACGCCTTTTTAAACGGCCGAGCATACGTCACGCCCCAGGATATCAAAACCATTGCACCGGACGTGCTGCGGCACCGGATCATATTGACCTATGAGGCCGAAGCCGAGGACGTGACCACCGATCAGATTATCGGGCATATTTTCGATTCGGTTCCGGTTCCCTGACGAACAAGAGTGCTGAGGGTTCATGAAACGTTCTGTTGGCACTCAGCACCTAGTCAGGGTTTTGCCCGCGACGGGGTGGTTTCAACTAGGAGGGCTCAGAGGTCGATGTTACCACACGATCTGATTAAAAAAATCAAGCGAATTCATATTCGAAGCGGCCGCCTGGTGAATAACATGATGGCGGGGCAGTACCGGTCCGTGTTTCGGGGAAGCGGGATCGAATTCGAAGAGGTGCGCGAATACTGCCCGGGCGATGAGGTCAAGAGCATCGACTGGAAGGTCTCGGCGCGAATGGGACGACCCTACATCAAGCGCTATCGCGAGGAACGCGAACGGCTGGTGATGCTCCTGGTGGACATGAGCGCTTCGGGGGGATTTGGTACCACCGATGCCCTGAAAAAAGAGGTTGCCGTTGAAGCGGCCGCCATTCTGGCATTCAACGCCATTCGCAGCAACGATAGGGTGGGCGCCATCCTGTTTACGGACCAGGTTGAAAAATATATTCCACCCCAGAAGGGTGCTGCCCATGTCTGGCGGGTTATCAAGGAAATTTACACCTTTGAGCCGGTCCACCGGAAAACCGATATTGAATGCGCCATTCGGTATCTCGGCCGGGTTTGCCGGAAACGGTCCCTGTCGTTTCTGATTT
>JAFDDL010000454.1 GCA_019310865.1 Deltaproteobacteria bacterium
CCGTGTATATGACACCTCGCCCCAGGCAACTCGGCATCCCGTGATCGCAACGGAACGACCGGGCCCCCACGGCGACCGGTATTGCTGGTACCAATGCACTGTCAAGGGCGGTGTACCGCCTGCCGTCCTTGTCCGTAAAGTCACGAATGCCCCCACCAATGGTCAGCGGCACGAACACCTTTCGAGAGGTTCGCTGCAGCACATCGAGCATGGGCATATCCTTGAGCGGAAAATCGCGGAACCCGGTTATATTGAGAAAGGTAATTTCATCGGCCCCCTCCTCGTAATAACGCCTGGCCAGGTCCACGGGCATACCCAGGTTGCGAACCGCACCATCCTCTCTCACGTCGTACTGATCGCCCTTGGTAACCACAAGGTCCCCTTGATCGTTGGAGCGAACATCGAGGCAGGCGATGATTCGTTTGGCCAGTTGGGTTCGTTCAAGAATCCGGGCCGGTTTCACCGCCGGTGTGTCGGATTCAATGAAATTTTTTAAAATCTGCAAACCGGGATTACCGCTTTTTTCCGGGTGAAACTGCGTCCCCACGATATTGCCTCGCTGAACGCTGCTGACAAACGAATAGCCGTAGTCGGTTGTGGTCATGGCGATGCCGGCTTCTTCAGGCGCCACATGATAGGCGTGGACAAAATAGAATTTTTCATTCCCCGCAAGACCGGAAAAAATCGGGGAGGCTTGCTTGACGCAGATCCCGTTCCAACCAATATGGGGTACTGCCAGATCGACATCAAAGCGCTTTACGGTCCCGGGAAAAATCCCCAATCCCTTCACATCGGGCGCCTCTTCGCTGGTTTCAAACAGGGCCTGGAGTCCCAGACAGATACCGAAAAACGGACGACCGGATTCCAGATAGGTCTTTAAGGGTTCGAAGAATTTTTTTTCGTGCAGGATTTTTATCATCTGCCCGAAAGCCCCCACGCCGGGAAATACAAGCTTTTGCGCATCAATAATATCCGCCGGGCTGGTGACCGGTTTCACCCGATGGCCCAGGCTTTCAATGGCATTGACAACGCTCCGGACATTTCCGGCGCCGTAATCGAGCAACGTGATCATGTTCTCAGGTTCCTTTTCGCTACCAAATTTGAATGGACACTACTTATATCACTTGGCAGGACAAAACAAGGCGGGAGCTGTGGTGTATCGGCACATATTTTGCTTTCATTCCAAATGGCGATTAAGATTTTATATCGAATCGATCGTCGGACCGACAACTAAATGGAGGTAACGACCACCATGACAGTCCAGAGCATCCAAAGCGGCATTCCGGTGCCATCAGGAATGAACCGGCAAATAAAGACGCAACCGGCTGATTTTAATAATATTCTTGCCAAGCAGATTGTCTCGGCCAGAGGGAATGTGTCGCCAACTCAATCGGGCATGCCCCAAGCTGCACCCCAGGGCGGCGGCGGCAATGGGATTCCCGATCTTGTCAAAATCGGCACGGTAACGTCAAAAGTCCCAACAGTTTCCAACCTGCTCATATCCCATCCGTCATACAAAAAAGATTGCTGGCGCATCGTTTTGTCGGATGTCAATCATGACAAGCCCTATCGGCGAATTCGAGCCGGTACCGACATCTACTATGATCCGTCCACCAAGGAGCTGCTGTGGGGCAAGATGATCAAGGAACAATTAAATGGGACCGCAAACCCAATCCAGGGGACAAAAAAGGAACTGCCCCCTCCGACGTCTTATGGGAATCCGACCAAGAATGAAAGTGTTGCGGTCACCCAACCACCCAAAACCGAAGTCACCCAGGCCGATGCATTCAATGAAAAGTTGTTGGGTGCCATTGAGCCCCTCATCGGAAAGCCATATGAGGAGATGAACTGCTTTGAACTTCTGGTCAATGGCCTTAAAAAAATCGGTTTTACCTACAACGGCAGGGAGGGATTCGGGCGCAAACTCATTTCAATGGCCCTAAATCGAGGGCTTCCCATGAATGCCTACCTCAATGGGGAAGGATTGGTCCGATTCACGGACGGGCATATCTTCACCCAATCCGTCAATAAGGTAACCAACCCGGACATCCAGGCCCAATCCGCCCTGAAGAAAATGACGCCTTTTTTTGACAAGGGAAATATTCTGTCCTTCTCTACGGAAACCAGGGGGCACACCGGTATCATTTCCAAAAATGGGGATGCATGGACCTATATCAATTCCGGCGTCATGGACCATCCGGTAGGGATGATATCGTCGGAAAAGGGCGTCGGTGAAGAAAACCTGCAAAAGGAAATCACCAGCTGGTTTCACCTAGCAGCCAAGCGCGACGAGTCACTTAAAATCACCATCGGCAGGCTCAATGGCCAAAAACTGGCGGCGTATCAGCGGCGTAGCGGGCGAACCGCCTAAGTTCTTGCCAGCCGTGAGGCCAGGCCCGAAAGACGCTGGAAGGGCTTGTCATTTTTCATGGCGATTTCAAGCGCCCGCCGGGTTCCCACCAGAACCACCAGTTTCCGGCCCCGGGTCATGGCCGTATACAGCAGATTTCTTTGCAACAGGACGAAATGCTGGGTCATCAGCGGAACAATCACGGCCGGATACTCCGACCCTTGGGATTTATGAACAGAGATGGCATAGGCCAGCGACAACTCATCGCTTTCATCAACGTCATAGGTAACCATCCGACCGTCATAATCGACAAGAAATTGTTCATCGTCAACATCGACATCCGTGACCATCCCGATATCGCCATTGAACACATCTTTCTGATAGTTGTTTTTCAAGTGCATCACCTTGTCGCCGGGTCTGAATCGACCCGGTTTACCGCTTATTTGACTTTCGGCGGGATTAAGGGCGTTCTGAAGCACCTGGTTCAACTGGATGGTGCCGACTTCTCCCTTGTGCATGGGCGTGAGTACCTGAACATCGACAACCGGGTCGAGGCCAAACCGTTCCGGAAGAATTCGGGTGCATAGATCGACCACAGTGCGGGCCGCCGCCTTGGGTTCGTGCTGGGTTACGAAATAAAATTCCGAATCCGCCTGTTCCGGATCCGAATGGTCCAATTGCAACATTCGGCCATTTCGCACCCGGTGGGCATTCATGACAATGGGGCTTTCCTGGGCCTGCCTGAAGATTTCCTTGAGTTCATAGGCGCGAACCCGGCCCGATCGAATGATGTCCGACAGCACATTTCCGGGCCCCACCGGCGGCAGCTGAAATATGTCTCCCACCATCACCAGAACGGCCGTCATGGGCAGCGCGCTGATCAGCGATTGCATCAGCAACACGTCCACCATGGACGCCTCATCGACGATAAGGACATCGATATCCAGAGGGTTGCCGGGATCTCTTTCAAAACGCCCTTCGCTCGGGTGGTAGCCGAGCAGCTTGTGAATGGTTGCCGCCGGCCGACCGCTCACCTCTGAAAGCCGCCGGGCCGCCCGACCGGTGGGCGCAGCAAGGCAGATTTGCTTTCCCAGGGTTTCATAAACCGTGCAGATCGATCGCACCAGGGTGGTCTTTCCGGTTCCCGGCCCGCCGGTGATGATCACCACGCGATGGGAAAGGATATCTTCGAGAACCGACAACTGAACGCCGGAGGGCTTTATGGCCAGTTTTCTGACCACTTCGGCGGTAATCTGCTCAGGATCAATTGGCGAAGGCGGCACCGGCACAGACTGCAGCGCGACCAGGCGATTGGCCACAGTGGTTTCGGCGTCGTAAAGCGGTTTTAAATAAACGCCCTGGGCATCCGGCGCACCGTTCAAAGATTCCACAACCAGCATATTGGCATCGCACAAGGACTTGAGCGCAGTCTGAATCTCTTCCGAATCGGCCTGGGTTAGCTTACCGCACTGGGCCAACAAGGTTTCAAGGGTGATGTACGTATGGCCTTGGGAGACGGATTGATTCAGAAGATAGAACAAGCAGGCCTGCAATCGCCTCAGATCGTCTTTGGCTATACCCATTTT
>JAFDDL010000455.1 GCA_019310865.1 Deltaproteobacteria bacterium
CCCCAAGGCGGCAAGCCGGGCATGAAAATGGCGTATCTGCACATGCAGGAAAAAAACTACCGCATCAACAATCTTCACATGGTGCGCCCCATCAAAGTATTCCAGCGCAGGCACATCAACACCATGTACGCCTTCCGCTACCAGAAAAATATCATCAATGCCGTCCTTCTGGCGATCTACCTTATGGGCAAGGAACAACCCAGGAGTCTTCAGTTTCTCTCCGGTCTCCAACTGGCCATGCTGTCCAGGCGGTTTCATTTTCCAAAGCTGACAAAATTCTTCAGCCGCTGGACACCGAAAAAGGACCTGGAGAGAGCGATTTCAGGGTTGATGGACACGCGGTTCTGCGGGTTGGAGGTCCCCTATCCCGGGGCAGCCCTCGATATCGACAATGACCAGGACTATCACACCATGGGGATCATGTACGATCAATGGCACAAATATCTAGCGGACCTGGCACCATGATGAAAAAATCTTTATCAGTCAATCGGCGTGCCTCCATCCTGCCTCGTATAAACAATCTTTTCAATATTCCTATCAACTTTTTCGAATTGCTGGATGAAATTGCCATCGGGATTGTGATACTAGACCTGAACCGTAAAATTGTTGTCATGAATCAAGCACTCAAAGCCTTGATCGGGTTCAGCCAAAAGGAGTTTTTCGGTGTCAGTTGCGCCCATATCCTGCGTAGCAATGTCTGCCTTTACGACTGTCCGATGTTGCACATCAATGAAAAGTCAGGTCCGAAATGCACCGAAGGAAATCTCATCAACCGAGACCGCCAATTAATTCCCATCAGTATCACTTCGGCTCCTTTAAAAAATTTCAACGGTAAGCTTGTTGGGTTTTTAGAAACCGTAGAAGATATCAGTCTGCTTCGGAAACTTGATGAAAAATCAAGCCACGCCTACAAATTCAACAATATTATCGGCAGAAGCCCGGAAATGGAAAAAATTTTTCAGATCCTTCCATCTCTGGCCCAGAGTGATTCATCGGTCCTGATTACCGGAGAAACCGGTACCGGCAAGGATATGGTAGCCGAAACGATCCATCAAACATCAAGCCGGGCAAAAGGACCGTTTGTCAAGATCAATTGTGGGGCTTTACCGGAAACCCTTTTGGAATCTGAGCTGTTCGGCCATCGTAAAGGTGCTTTTACCGGCGCCGTAGAGAATAAACCCGGTAGAATTCAACATGCAAATAATGGAACACTTTATCTGACCGAAATCGGAGATCTCCCGATTTCGCTTCAGGCCAAACTGCTCACTTTTCTGGATGACAAAGAGGTCTTCCCCTTAGGTAGCGTAAAAGGGTTTACAGCCAATGTTCGCATTGTTGCGGCCACTCACCGCAATCTTGAACAGTGGGTCAATGACGGTCGATTTCGAAAAGATCTTTTATTCAGACTCAACGTGATCAGGCTCCACCTTCCCCCTTTGCGTTCTCGCGAAGGCGATATTCAGCTGCTATTGGATCATTTTTTAAATACACTTTCAACCCATCTTGACAAGAAAATTCAAGGGTTATCACGTAAAACATTAAATATTTTAAAAAATTATAATTATCCGGGTAACGTAAGAGAGCTGAAAAACATTCTTGAATACGCGGTAAATATCTGTGGAGATCGACACATCAAACCAAAACACCTGCCCTCTTATTTGGTGGACTCAGATCCATTTGACGTGGCTTTCACTGAACAGCAGCCTGCCACTCTATTTGTTGCCAAAACAGATGGCAGCCGCTTCGTTCGTCCTGTCCCCGACCAAAACTGGCCCGATATTGAAAAACAGATGATTGTAGAAGCCCTGATCAAAGCCGGCGGGCGTAAAAACAAAACTGCGGTTTCACTGGGCTGGTCCAGAAGCACGCTGTGGCGCAAAATGAACCAATATGGAATACGTTGATGATGCCTAAAAAGATTCTCATTCCTCTGCATGAAGATGATGTGGCGCCACGATTTGATCAAGCCACGGAGGTTCTAATCATTACCGGCATTGAAAAAGCCGGGTCACAAGATACAAGGACGATCGTACTTCCTCGGGCTTCATCGGACCAGCTTTGCCACCTAATCATCACCGAAGGTATCCACACCGTCATCTGCAGCGGAATCGAGGATGATTACTATCAGTATCTCACATGGAAGAGAATCGAAGTGATTGATTCGGTCGTTGGGTCATGTAAATCGGCCCTGAAATGCTATGTCGAAGGTAAACTCAAGCCTGGTGATATTTTGCGACAAGCTTCCGATCCCTCCGCAAGCGATGCGCATTGAAAAAGCCCGTACGCCTTTAATTAAAAATCGTTTCCAAATAGGTCCTTGGGTAGAACGGTATCTTTATTTTTTTGGTTTCAAAACGATTCAATTTGTTTCATTAAAATAGTTTCAATTTGTTTTATTTCGAGTCATAACCACCTGCCCGCCTTCCTGAAAATATTATAACATATTATAATAACTGTATATTTAATTTTTGGCATATCTCTTGCTGTCACATCATATCGAAGGGATTAAAGGGGCAAATTAAGCAATGAGTATCCGAATATTGATCATTGAAGCCGAAAATCGTTTTCGCAAAAACCTTTATCAGTGTCTTCAACAAAAGGGATTTACTGTTGATAAGGTCACCCCGCAAGACGACGTCGAAACCATCTTTGCCAAGGAAAAAATCGATGTTGTCCTGCTTGGAGTGGATGGTTTAGGCATGAAAGGCTTATCTTTGATACGGCCACTCAAAACCATTAGCCCCATGACCGAAATTATCATCATAAACGATTCCAATCATATGGATCTCTCCATTGAAGGAATGGATTTAGGTGCCTTTGATGATTTTCTGATTCCCATAGATATCGATTCGCTGGCCAAACGCATCCGGGAAGCTGTTATGCGTAAAAATCAAAGGTAGTCAGTATTTTAATGACGTTTAAATGACTGGGGGACTTAAGATGAAGACGATAACCGCACGGGAATTGATGGTTCCGATTGAAGAGTATGCCACCGTCACCCAAAACGCTGATCTGCACGAGGCTATTATTGCATTGGAAAAGGCTCAAAAGACACTTGAACCGTCGCAGCATCAGCACCGGGCGATATTGGTCCTTGATGGTGATGAAAATGTACTTGGTAAATTGACCATGAAAGACATCCTGCGCGCTCTTGAACCCAACTATAGAAACCTGGAAGGTATGGATGTGTTGTCCCGTTCAGGGCATAGTCCTGATTTGATCAAGTCAATGCTCGAAAATAACGCGCTATGGCTTGAACCGTTGGAGTTTGTCTGCCAAAGGGCAACCCAGCTGAAAGTGAGTGATTTTGTTGAGCCTCCGGATGAATGTGAGTATGTGGATGAAAATGCGACCTTAGGTGAGACCATCCACCAACTGCTTGCATGCCCTTATCAATCGCTGCTGGCAACCAGAGACAAAAAGGTTGTGGGAATACTTAGGTTGTCTGATGTGTTCTCAATCGTTTGCGACAAGATCAAAACCTGCAGAATCTGAGTGGTGCTCATCTATGAGAGCGGGTCTGGTTCAGTGAGACATAAACTTTATTGAGATACATATGGAGGCGTTTTTTCATGGATACACATGGGGAAAAAACTGGAATATTTGCTAAAAAAGGGCTGTGGATCGGCATCGGTGTTGGTGTTTTTATAGTGGTTGCATTTATATTGCCAACGCCTCAGTCCCTAATCGATGTGATGGAAGAATACGGCTACGTCGATAAAATGATAGGCTGGGAGATCGCCAGTAACATCGAGGAGGCTTCCCAAAAAACAATGATCGTACTGGGGATTGTTCCCATGGCGGTCATCTTTTTTGCCGTGGAGGCGCTTCCAATCGGGGCAACGGGTATCTTGATGCCTGTCCTGGCCTACTTTTTCGGACTTCTCCCTTTCAACACGATCGGAAAAACCTTTGCCGGTGATGC
>JAFDDL010000456.1 GCA_019310865.1 Deltaproteobacteria bacterium
TCACTCCTTTGATATAAATATTGTCTTTGATGGAGACGGGGATGCCGTGTAGCGGCCCCCGGTAATGGCCCTGAACGATCTCCGCCTCCGCTTTCTTGGCGTTTTTTCTAGCGTTTTTTTCCAATACGGTAATAAACCCACGATAGGTATCATCGACCGCGTCAATACGTTCCAGAAAGGCATCGATCACTTCGACCGGAGATACGGCCTTTGTTTTAAGGAGTTCGGACACCCCGGTAATGGTGGCTTTTCGGACGTCGATTGCCGGCATATGGCCTCCTAATAAACACCGGTTACCCAGTGATCATACTTTTCATTGGCCCCGTTTACGATATCCAGATAGCATTTTTTTATTTTAGATGTAATTTTCATCTCCTTCAAAAAGATGCCGTCGATGGATTTAATGGGCGTAATCTCAGCCCCGCTCCCGCAAAAGAATGCCTCATCGGCGATATAGAGTTCGGTTCTGTCAATATCTCTTTCAACCGGATTCATTCCCAATTCAGATGAGCATAACTGCAACACGGTTTTCCGGGTGATACTTTCTAAAATTCCCGCTGTCACCGGCGGCGTGATGGGAACCCCATCCCGGATGATAAACAAACAAGCCCGGGCTTCTTCAGCCACCTTACCGTTTTTATTCAACATAATCGTGGTATCGTAGCCATGCATGCTTGCCTCAATAAGGGCCAACCGGGCATTTTGATAGTTCGCGGCGCATTTGATTCGGGTCGGCATGACATCGTCATCCAGTCTTCTCCACGAGCTGACCATGGCATTGACGATGCCGTCTTCATTTAAAAAATTCCCCATGGGCTGGGCAATGATGGCCACGCCGATCGGTTTTCGACTGCCGACACCGCCGACCTCCCCATCCAAATACACTTGCGGGCGGATATGAAGGCCTTGCTTCATCTTGTTTTTTCTAACCAACGCAAGGGTCCATCTTTCAAGATCAGCTATATCTATGGATTCTTCAAACCGCATGAGTTTCATGGACGTCTGCAACCGTTTCAGATGCTCTCTCAGCTTGAACAGGTACAACTGTTGTTTGTCTTCATTCCAGTACCCCCTTATCCCTTCAAAAACGAGGGCGCCATAGCGCACGGCAGGGGACATCACATGTATTTTGGCGTCTGAATATCTGACAAATTCGCCATTTTGAAAAATGTATTCGACTTTGTCCGCTCCCATTTTGATTGCCTCATTTCTATTCTATTGTGCGTTGCTCTCGACAGTTGACTCATCCTGAATGTATATCGCAAAATCAGGACACGAATATTGGCATTTCCTACATCCCGTACACTTATCTTGCGCCACAACATTTGGGAAATGGTACCCTTTATTGTTCGTTTCCTCGGAAATTCCCAACACCTTTTTTTTGCATAGAGAGATACAGTATTTACATCCCTTGCAATACGCCGGGTATATTTCAATTTGCATCGTCATCTTTTCCTTTGATGTCGCCATGATAATTCATTTCCACGTAACGAGCGCCCGCTTTCATACCCTTCAGGTTTGAGGCATGAAACGCTTTGCCCGTGTTATCTTGAATTGATTTCACCAAAGCGCTTTCGGAAATGATATGGGTCAGCCTGATCAGCGCCCCAAGAATGACCATATTCGATATTTGCCTGCTTCCCAAACCATCCGCCAACCGCGCGGCGGGAATTTCGTACCGTTTCCTTGCGTTATATTTATCAGCCGCTTTAATATACGCCGGATCGATGACGATGATACTGTCATCATGGGTAGCGGGATAGTATTTTTCAATGGCTTCCTGAGAGAGTGCAATCAGGATGTCGGGCGCATCGATCAAAGGATAATTAATTTCCTCATCGGAAATGATCACCTCCGCCTTACTTGATCCGCCTCTAGATTCCGGCCCATAGGATTGGGTTTGAATCGCAACTTTCCCCTCATAAATGATCGCGGCGTGGGCTGCCGTAACCGCAGCCAAAACGATCCCCTGCCCGCCAAACCCTGCAAACCGTATTGAAATTTCGGACATGTTTATATCCTTAAAAATTCTTTTTCGCGATGGTCATGTATGCCTGATATTGATCGTAATACGTCGGTTTATCTTTTCTAACAAAATCCCCCATGATAATTTTATTTTCCAGCTCGGCATCGGATAATTTCTCCGCCTTTTTTTTCGTAACGGTGATCTCTTTTATTTTCTGATAATTGACCAACGGGTCACTACTCTTCAAATCTCTCCTGCCGTAATTGGTCGGGCAGGGAGACATCACTTCTATGAAGGAGAATCCCTTGTGAGAAATTGCGTTTTTCATTGATTTTTGAAGCGGATGGATCGTATGCGTGCCCCACCGGCTGACGAAAGTGGCGCCGGCGGTTTCCGCCAGTTTGCATAAGTCGAAGGGAAATTCAATGTTACCCAGGGGGGAGGTGGTCGTTACCATACCCAGTTGGGTGGTCGGCGCAAATTGTCCACCGGTCATGCCGTAATTAAAATTATTACAAACGATGACCGTCATGTCCAGGTTTCTTCTGGCGGCATGAATAAAATGGTTCCCGCCGATCGCAGCGCAATCGCCGTCTCCCGTCAAAACGATGACCTTGAGATCGGGCGCGGACAATTTGATGCCGGTTGCCCAGGCAAACGCCCGGCCGTGGAGGCCATGCATGGCATAGGCCTTCCTCCAGCACACCTGCCGGGAATTGCAGCCGACACCCCCGACAAACACGATGTTGTCCATATCGAGCGCCAGCGCATCGATCGCCATGAGCATCGAATTCATGATCTGCCCGCAGCCACATCCCGAGCAGAATATATGCGGCATTCTATCCGTTCTTAAATATTTACGTAATGGATGCTGATACACTACCGGTTCCTTTTCATCTCTTCGAGTATTTCACCGGATGAAAACACGGCTCCATTTGTTTTTGTAATCGAAATGACATCCTTATGGGTGATTCTTTCAATTTCGCGGACATATTGCCCCAGATTCATTTCGGCCACAAAAATTCTTTTCGCCTTTTCCGTCAGGGCCCGTATACTTTTTTCCGCACAAGGCCACAGTGTCTTGAGCTTGATCAGCCCTGCCTTCATCCCTGCCTGCCGCGCTTGCCGAACCGCTTCCAGGGCGGATCTCGCCGTGATACCATAGGCGATAACAATTACTTCGCTATCTTCCAGGTAGTAAGAATCATACTTGAATATCGCATCCGCATCCCGTGTGATCTTACGGGATACCCGTCTGGTTTGTTGGTTAAAAGTTTCCGAACGCCATACGTTATATCCCCTTTCATCATGCGGGTTTATGGAATAAAGAACATTATACCCATCTCCAAACCGACTCATTTCCGGGATGTCGGTTTCATCCGCCGCGAAGGGGAGATAGTTCTCCGGCGGCACACTTGGTTTTTTTCGGTTCACCCGCTTGATTTGATCCGGTTCCGGAATAACGAGTTTCTCGCGCATATGCGCTATGGTTTCGTCCAATAACAACACAACCGGATTCCGATAATACTCGGCGTAATTAAACGCCTCGATCTGCAAATCGAAATATTCCTGAACGGAGGACGGAGCGAATACAATCATTTGATGATCACCGCTTGTCCCCCACCGCGATTGCATGACATCCGCCTGGGAGGCATGAATATATCCCCGGGTTCTTTGAACATTCGTTACGACCAAAGGAACTTCACAGGTGACCGCATAACTCAAGGCCTCCAGCATCAGGTTATAGCCTGTACTCGCGGTTGCCGTCATCGCCTTTTTCCCGGCAAGAGAGGCGCCGATGACGGAACATATCGATCCCAGTTCATCTTCCATTTGAATAAACATGCCGCCGACCTGCGGCATCCGTAGGGACATTTTTTCGCCGATCTCCGTGGCCGGTGTGATGGGATAGGCTGCAAAAAAGCGGCAACCGGCATACAACGCCGCCTCAACAC
>JAFDDL010000457.1 GCA_019310865.1 Deltaproteobacteria bacterium
TGGAGCCCAAAGCCATTCAACGCGCCGCCGAAGATTACCACGCCCAGGCATTGGCCACCTATAAAACCGCCTGCGATGAATCGAATCTTTGCGTTCACCCCAAGGAGCTGGCCCTTTCATGGCAGAGCGCAAAAAAGCGGCTGGATGGTGCCCGCAGCCTTCAGATTCACACATTGGCGGTGATGAGCGCCGGCGACCGATCGGATCAAACGCCCCGGCATCACACGCACCCGACTGCAGATGTTACGATCCGGGACAACGACGAAATCAGCCTGAAGCTCAAAGCGTCCAGAGAAACAGAAAACCTCCTGCGCCCCCTGATTGATTGGATCGAGGCGCAGCAAACCACCGGGCATGACACCCTGCTGACATGCCAAAGTCGGTCGCAAAGCGAGCGGCTTTTGTCGCTGCTGGCCCCCTATGGTGTGGACCCGGAAACCAGCGACGGATTTCCAAACCACCGGCGGGCCGGGGGCAGGGTCGTGGTTTGCACCGGGCAGGTTTCAAACGGCTTTGTGTGGCCCGACGCCCAATTGTCGGTCATCACCGAGCAAGAAATTTTCGGCCAATTTTACCGGAAACGCAAAAAGATTCCCAAACAGGTCCGCACGGAACTGCTGGCGCTTGAAGACATGAAAAAACAAGACCTGGTGGTTCACATGGAGCACGGCATCGGGCAATATCTGGGACTGGTCAAACTCAAACTCAATACGTCAACCAACGACTTTCTGATCATCTCCTACAAGGGCGCCGACAAGCTCTACCTGCCGGTGGACCGCATGAGCATGATCGAAAAATACCGGGGCGTGGACGACGTGGTGCCGGTTCTCGACAAACTCGGTGGAAAATCCTGGGAGAAAATCAAGGAGCGGGTCAAGAAAACGACCGAAAAAATTGCCGGCGAACTGCTCAAGCTGTACGCGGCGCGGAAGGTGGAAAAAGGATTCACGCACCATTTACCAACCCGCTCTATTCAGGAGTTCGAGGCGGCATTCCCCTATGAAGAGACCACGGATCAGGCAAAGGCCATTGATGATGTTCTGGCGGATATGAGCGGTGATGAGCCCATGGACCGGCTGGTCTGCGGCGATGTCGGGTACGGAAAAACAGAGGTGGCCCTGCGCGCATCTTTTGTTGCGGTCAACAACGGCAAGCAGGTGGCCGTTCTGGTTCCCACGACCGTTCTGGCCGAACAGCATCACGCCACCTTCACCCAGCGTTACGGCCACCACCCGGTCATCGTGGAATGCCTGAGCCGTTTCCGCTCCGCGGCCGAGCAGCGCCGAATCATAGAAGCGTTAAAGGCCGGCAAGATCGATATCATCATCGGCACGCATCGGCTCCTGTCCCGGGACGTGGGTTTCAAGGACCTGGGGCTTCTGGTTCTCGATGAAGAGCAGCGTTTCGGGGTCAAGCACAAGGAGCGGCTGAAAAAACTGCGTCAAACCGTCGATGTGCTCACCATGACGGCAACCCCCATTCCCCGCACGCTGCATCTGTCGCTGGTGGGAATTCGCGACATCAGTGTCATCTCAACCCCGCCCGAACAGCGCCACGCCATCGTCACCTACATCGCTGAATTTGACGAGTCAACCATCGCCGAAGCAATTCGAAAGGAGCTCAAGCGAAAGGGCCAGATCTTTTTTGTCCATAACCACATTTCCACCATCCATGCCATGGCCGCCCGGGTGCAACGTCTGGTTCCGAATGTCCGGCTGGCCGTTGCCCACGGTCGAATGAATGAAGACGATCTGGAGTCGGTTATGCGCGCATTTGCCAACCGTGAGATCGATATGCTGGTGTGCACCACCATCATCGAATCCGGGCTTGATATTTCCACCGCCAACACCATCATCATCAACCGGGCGGACCGGTTCGGCCTGGCGCAAATCTATCAGCTGCGCGGCCGGGTCGGCCGATCGGATGAACAGGCCTACGCATATCTGTTTATACCGCCCGATAGCGTCATGACCAAGGACGCCCAGAAACGGCTCAAAGTACTCATGGAGCACAGTGACCTGGGTTCCGGTTTTCAAATCGCCATGAGTGATCTGAAAATTCGAGGCGGGGGCACCATTCTCGGTGCATCCCAATCGGGCCATATTGCCGCAGTGGGGTATGACATGTTCCTCAAACTCATGGAGACCTCCATTGCCGATCTCAAGGGCGAGCCGAAAATCGAGGACCTCGACCCGGAAATCAATATCCCGCTGTCGGCCTTTCTGCCTGAAACCTATATTGAAGACATCGATCACCGCCTGGCGGCCTACCGTCGACTGGCCCAAATGAATGAACCGGGTGAACTATCGGAATTCAAATCCGAATTAACCGACAGATTCGGCAAACTTCCGGACGACGCGGCCAATCTTCTCATGAAAATCCTGCTCCGGGTGCTGGCTATCCGCGCAGGCGTAAAGCGAATGGACATGGGCGGTAGTCGATTGCTGCTTCATTTTTCAACCGAACACCAGCGAAATCCGTTGGGGATCGTTGAGCTGACGGCCACTTCGCCGGACCGGTTTAAATTTACATCCGAGCAGGTCCTTCAGGTCGCGCTGAAAGCAGGCCCCATTGCAATGCGAGTGGCCCAGGCCAAAAACATCTTGAAAGAAATTTCGCAACATGTTAACGCCTGAACACCCTAATCCGGCAAAACCGGATTATAAGTGCTGAGTGCTGAGTGCTGAGCCCTAAGTGCTGGGTGCTAAGTAAAGGGCCCTCTTTTTTAAATCGACAGAATTCCACGACTCAGTACTTAGAACTCAGCACTTATCCTTATTGGACCTCATCACCGGATACACGCTTAAGCGTGCATGTTTCTTGGACGCAGTCAAGGTGGGGCCCTGTGGGTGAACCGTGGTGAACCGAGTGGGAATGATTAATCGGTATCAATTCGGTGCAATGCGCCTTGCGGGTGGCATCGTATTGTTGATTTTTTTTCTGGGATGCAGCGACCAAAGCAATCCGGCACCGGGCCAGGAGGTACTCATTCGCGTTGGCGAGGATGTGATATCGGTCCAGGGATTTCAGGCCGCTTTAGACAGCGCCGCCGTCACATATCCGGCCGACTTGTTTCAGGACGTGCAAGCGTTGCAGGATTTAAAATACCGGGTATTGAACCAAATCGCAGAAGAATTGGTGATCAGCAACCGTGCAAAGGAGCTGAATTTGCATGTCGGTGATGAAGAATTCAATCGCGCGATTGCTCAATTCAAAAAAGAATACCCGGACGCTGTTTTTGAACGAATGCTGCTGGAAAACGGCGTGTCACCGGTTAAATGGCGTCAGGGCCTGCGCAACCGTTTGCTGATCGACAAGGTTATCGAGAATGATCTGGTCTTAGGCAAGCAAAAGGCCGAAGCAGCGTATCCCCAATGGATCGATGACCTGAAGAAACGACACACCGTGGTCATCAATTGGGCTTTATGGGAAACGATTTGGGAGAAAGGCTTTGATAAAAATGCAGACAATTACAAATGACTCATCCAATCGGGGTTGCCACAGATCGCCCCGGTTTGCCTGGAAACGGTTTCTGGTGGTGCTCATCAGCTTTTGGGCGGCCTGCCTGGTTACCACACAGGCCCAAGCGGCCATGACTGTTGACCGGATTGTGGCTGTGGTAAACGACGATATTATCGTCCTGCAGGAACTCAATGAAATGCTCGCACCCCTTCAAGCGCAGATGCGCGCCTCGGGATATCTGCCTGAAAAGCAGCGGGAGATGCTTTATGACATTCGCAAACAGATCCTGAACCAGCTCATCGAACAAAAACTCATTGAGCAGGCCGCCGCCGGATCGAACCTGACGGTCTCGGAAGAGGAGGTGGACGCCACCTTGGAGCGTGTCAAGGAGGCCAATAAGGTAACCGATGAGGAATTCCGGGAAGCATTGATAAGCCAGGGGATGAGCATGAATCGCTA
>JAFDDL010000458.1 GCA_019310865.1 Deltaproteobacteria bacterium
GTTCGGGCTGCTCGGCCCCGGTCTGTTGGGGCGCGGATGGCGGCTGCTCCGGTTGCTCGTCCTTGTTCCCTTCATTGGCCTGGGGCGGTTGGGAAGATGGCTCTGACCGGTCCGGTTCGGATTGTCCGGAATTGTCGGCATCGCTGGGTTTGTTTGGATCCGGTTTATCTCCTTCAGACGGTGACGGTTTCTGGTTTTCCGGTGAGTCACCATCTTCGCCAGGTGACTTCTGCTGGTTTTCCCCGGACTGCTGCTGCTCTGCCATCTTTTTGACAAATTCCAGATTTTCCCGAGCCTGGACATCTTCCGGATCGATTTCAAGGGCCGCTTCATAGCTTTGAATCGCCGTATTCAAATCACCAAGCTTAAATTGGGTGTTGCCCAGGTTGTAATGGGCCTGCTGGCGAAGTGACGGCGCCTGGCTGCCAAGCGCCTCGTGAAAGCTGGTCTGCGCCGACTCGAGATCTCCGGACTTGTACTGGGCATTTCCCAGGTTATAATAAATTTCCGGTCGATCAGGTGCTTCAAGCTGCGCTTCGATGAACGATTGAGCGGCCTGGTCATACTCGCCGGATTCATAGGCAGAGGTCGCCTGGTCGATTTTTTCGCCCAGGTCCGCCCCATGGGCCGGGGGTGCCATTATCAGAAAGGCCGGCACCAGCAGGCCAATCACGGCTCTTTTTTGAATGGGTATGATGCATTCGATAATGAGCATCAACACCCCCAGACCGAGAAACCATTGGTAGCGGTTTTCCAGAACCTTTTTTTTATGGTGCGCAATCGAGGTGGCTTCCATTTTTTCCCGTATCTGTTGAAAATAGATGGCATCCAGATCCATATCCCCGGCCACCGATTGCACGTAGGTGCCCCCGGTGAGCACCGCCATCTTCTTCAGGGTAACATCATCGAGCCTGGAAAGCACAATGGCGCCGTCCCGATTCTTGGTAAATCCGCCCTCCGGTGACGGAATCGGTACGCCGTCGGCAGCACCCACTCCCACACAGTAAAGCTTCACGCCGGCCGAAGCGACTTTCCGTGCAGCGG
The DNA here is from genome assembly GCA_019310865.1 of Deltaproteobacteria bacterium. The sequence continues at coordinate 1,045 of JAFDDL010000458.1, forward strand.
ACACGGCGTCCCGGCCGGTGTTCTCGCCGTCGGTGATGAGAATGATCGCCTTTTCGCTGGCATCCTCCTGTTTGAAGCCCGCCAGGGCCGTTGTCAGGGCGGCATCCAGATCGGTACCCCCCACCGGCAGAAAGTCGGGCGTCAATGTTGCCAGAAACAGGTGAAATGCCTCATAGTCGATGGTCAGCGGGCATTGCAGAAACGCCGTGCCGGAAAACGCCACCAACCCAACCCGGTCCCCTTGAAGCATATTGAGCAGATCCACCACCTCGCGCTTGGCCCGATCCAGCCGTGTGGGCGGTATGTCCGTTGCCAGCATGCTCCGGGAGCAATCCAGGGCAATGATGATATCGATCCCCCGGCGTTCGATCTCCTGCCAGTGATATCCATACTGGGGTCCGGACAGGGCCACTGACACAAAGAGGACCGCCGCAAGCATCAAAACCATTTTAAACCGGCGGCCATTGGGATTACCATGGGGTATGATGGCGGACAGAGCCTTTTTCGAGGCATACCGGGACAGAATGCCGCGTCGTTTGCGTATTCCCCACAGATATACCAGAAACAATGCGGGAACGGCCCAGATCAGCCACAGCATATCAACATTCTCGAAGGTCATGGAATCCTCAAAAAACGGGTCTGGGATCCGATGATCCACAGGGCCAGCAGGCCGGTTGCGGTCAACAGAATAAATAAATAAAAATCCCGATAATTATCAAAGGTTTTAACCACCACCTCTGTTTTTTCCATATCGTCGATGGTATCATAAATCTGTTCCAACCCCTTCGTATTCTCCGCCCGGAAATAGAGGCCGTCGGTTTTTTGGGCGATCATTTTCAGGGTATCTTCATCGATGTCGACCCGCTGGTAAACGTAGCGCTCACCGTAACCGGGCACCTGAACGCGAAACGGCGCTTCGCCCCGGCTGCCCGCACCGATAGTGTAAACCTTTACCCCCTTTTGCGCTGCAATCTCCGCGGCGGCCTGGGGCGTCAGTTCGCCGCTATTGCTTCGACCGTCGGTCAACAGAATAATGATATTGGATTTACCGGGCAGGTCCGACAGGCGCTTAAGGGAAATCCCCACAGCGTCCCCAATGGCGGTCTGCTTGCCGGCTGCACCGATTTCGACCCGCTCGAGCACATCGGCAATGGTATCGTAATCCCGGGTCAGGGGAAGCTGGGTGTAGGCGTGGGTTCCAAAAACCACCATCCCGATGCGGTCACCATCTCTTTTGGCAATGAACCGGGCAATGACGCCCTTGACAGCCGTGAGCCGGTCGAGGATTTTGCCGTCCATTTTAAAATCGAGTGCGGACATGCTTTCTGAGATATCCACGGCCAGGATGATGTTGATGCCTTCGGTTTTGATATTCACCTGCCGGGTTCCCCACTGGGGACGCGCCAGGGCGACAATCATCAATGCCAGCGCTGTGTATTTCAAAACCGGCAGCAGACGTCCAACGAATACCATCGCGCCCGGTGAAATGCCCGCCACCGCCGTGGTTGCAGACAGCTGCAACCGCGGCCGGGCATACCGCCGGTTGCGATACCACACCAGCAGGGGGATCGAAACAAGCAATAACAGGATATATGGGTCGGCGAATCTGAACATGTCCGAGTGCTTTATTTTTTTATATTTTTCTCTGTGTCCTTGGTATTTTCCGGAGTCTAACGCTTTCCTGTGGTAAAATATTTGTTTCGCTTTCCTCAGTTCGTGGTGGTGTTGTCTCCACAAAGGTTCGAACAAAAGCCAAATCGGCGTCCATTTTCCGCCGCTCCACCGGTAAATCAGCAAACTTGATGGGATCTGCTGAAACAAGAAAGCGGTTTACCTCACGCTTCAAGCCCCTGTCAACCGACAGCCCTTCGATGCACGGCATCAATTCCTCGGTTGTTTTCTCCAAGCCATCGATTGCGAAGCGCCCTTTAAGATATTCTCGAAAGATCTCGGATAGCTCGAAATAAAATGCCTTTCCATCCGGATCAATGCGACCGGCCAGGGCCCGGAGTCGATCGTCGGCCACCTGCTCCGGTGGCAGCGGTGGCGCAACCGGCGCGGTTTTCGGCTTTCGACGCCTGCGGATATACCACGCAGCCCATACCAGCGCCGCCAGGACAACAGCCGCCGCGCCCCACATCGCAATCTGCGCGGGAGAGATGGGGATGTCCACGGCTACCAGGGCCTTGATATCATGGATATCATTCATACCGAATCACCGCTTTTTTTTCTCCCGATATCGAAAATATTTCATCAGCGCATCCGGGACCGAGCTGTCGGTGTCAATGGCAATGCAGTCGATGTCCGCTTCTTTCAACACGGTCCGGGCTGTGTCGTATTGCGCCCGTCTGGCTTTGGCGTAAAGTTTGCGTGTTTTGTCGCTCTGGGCGTCCAGGGTGAACTGTTGGCCGGATTCGAAATCTTCAACCAGCAATAGGCCGCCTTCCGGCAGGGAAAATTCACCGGGGTCTGAAATCAGGATGCCGATCAGTTCGTGTTTTTTGGCGGCAATTTTCAGTGGACGGGCAAACCCATCGGCCAGGTAGTCGGAAATCAGAAACGATAGGGACCGTTTCCGGCAAACCCGGCCGAGATAGCGAATGGCGCATTCAATATCGGTTTTCCGGTGGACCGGCTCAAAGATGTAAATTTCCTTTATAACCCGCCAGACATGGGCAGCACCCTTCTGGGGCGGAATATATTTTTCAACCTGGTCCGTAAACAGGATGGCGCCCACCTTATCGTTACTGCGAATGGCGTTGAACGCCAGAATGGCGGCCGCTTCAACAGCAACCTCTTTTTTCAGGGCATCGGTGGTACCAAATCCCCCTGAAGCGCTCATGTCCACCAATAGCATCACCAGCCGTTCGCGTTC
>JAFDDL010000028.1 GCA_019310865.1 Deltaproteobacteria bacterium
CCGCGCCCGTGAACTGGACGAACTTGGAATACCAAGGGTTTACCTCTCCCGGCTGGTGCGCAGAGGGCAACTGGAACGAATTAACCGCGGCCTTTATCAACTGGCAGATAGCGACATTACAGCGCATTTCACCTTGGTTCAGGCCGCAAAGCGGATCCCGGGGTGTGTTACCTGCCTGCTTTCAGCCCTGAGTTTTCACAACTTTACAACCCAGCTCCCACATCAGGTCTGGATCGCAATTGAACGAGGCAAGTGGGAAGCGGGGCTCCGTGATCTGCCGCTCAGAATCTTCGAGTTTTCCGGAAAATCATTTCATGAAGGCGTCGAAACTCATAATATACAGGGTGTGGTGGTAAAGGTATATAGCCCGGCAAAAACAGTTGCCGATTGTTTTAAATACCGTAATAAAATCGGTCTGGATGTGGCCCTGGAGGCCCTTAGAGAGTGCCAACGGGAAAGAAAGAGCACAATCGATGAACTCTGGCATTATGCCAACGTGTGCCGGGTGACAAACATTATGAGACCGTATATGGAAGCGATGGCATGAATCCGGAGAAGAAAAATATTGAACATTCCATTCGGCAGCAGTTGCTGAATATCAGCAAACAGCGTAAAGAAGATTTCCAATTCTGTTTGACGCGATATGCCTTGGAGCGTTTCCTGTATCGTCTTTCCAAATCTTCACACGTTAATAAATTCGTTCTGAAGGGTGCCCTGCTTCTGATGTCCTGGACACAAAAACCCTACAGGCCAACTCGGGATCTTGATCTATTGGGTCTTGGAAATCCGGCGCCTGATATTTTGAAAAACAGGGTAATAGAAATATGCCTGTCAGAGGTGGCACCGGATGGACTGGTGTTTGATACTGACTCTTTAATCATAGAAGAGATACGTGAGGAATTGCTTTATGAGGGACACCGGATTAAAATGATGGCGTATCTTGGAAAAGTCAGGATTCCCTTGCAAATTGATATCGCCTTTGGAGATGCGATATCACCTAATCCTGAAACAATAAAGTATCCTACCCTCCTTGAACTACCACCGGCATATGTTCTATCATATCCCAAAGAAACAGTGGTTGCTGAAAAATTACAGGCTGCAGTTGCACTGGGGATTCGAAACAGCCGGATGAAAGATTTTTTTGATTTGTTTTGGTTGTCCCGTCTATTCCATTTTGATAGTAAAACTCTGGTTAAAGCCATTCAGGCAACTTTTAAGCGGCGGACAACGGTTTTCCCCACGCAAGTCCCCTTTCCTTTGACTGAAGGCTTCGCATCGGACCCGGCAAAACGAACTCAATGGGGTGCGTTTCTGAGGAAAAATGACATTTCGCACATGCCTGCCGAGTTTGAAAAGGTCATTTCAGAATTGAATAGTTTCTTAGTTCTTCCATTAAAATATTCAATGGTGGAGAAGATTTTCGATAAGGTTTGGCAACCGGGCGGACCTTGGGAATAACAGGTCGATCTACGCCGGACCGGTTCAGGCCGTTCTGCGGCCGCCTTTCAGTCGTTAACAACCACCTTTGCAACGATCGCTTTGCCATCTTCCAGTGTCAATGCTAGGGGTTTGTGGAACCGATGTCAATGCCGAACGTACGCTTTGTCGCACCGGTTCTTAGGTTGGCCTGGCGATGTACTTTGATTGGCTATCCGGCCTGATCTGTTATCAACAGACCGTAGATAAAATGGGGAGCATCGCATTTAAGCACCTTGAAGCAATGCTTGACGCCCGGTGGAATAAATAGCGCAAACGGCGATTCAACGGTGAAGACCTCTTCATCCATCTGTATCTCCACGAGAGCCACCCCTTTTTCTTCCGAAGGGGCAAAATAAATCTCGGGAGTATCGTGGACATGTGGCCCCGCATGGGGCGCCCCGACGATTTTACTGACGTCGATTCCCGCAACCCGAATATTGACGCCGGGAAACATACCCGGCGCAATCCAAAAAGGGGCCCGTTTATGGTGCCCCGGCACCTCAACAATTTTTGGTAGATCCATTACAACATTTGCCTTATATTTTTCCGGAATATCATCACGCATTTTTTCCTCCTCGAACGCTATTCGCTTCAGAGCAAAACTGCATCACGCTTTAGGTCCTCTTGCATTGTCACTAGAAGTGGTTTCAATACCACTTCTATTATCGTTTCTCCCGCATGTCCACAAAAGCACTGTTGCCGTAAACGCCCCGGCCGTTTCCGACGGGTCCCCACCCGGGATTGGGCGGCAGATCGTACTTGAGCCAGGTCTCGTACCAGGCCTGATCGGCCTTGATGTAATAATCCAGCGGCAGGGGGGGATTTTTGCCCAGCGCCGAAAGCGGTTCAATGCACCAGCTGTCCGGATGCGGAACCACGCCGTGGGACATGAAAAAATCCAGCCCTTCTCGTAAAGAGGCGATGGCCGCATCCACGTCCTTGAATCCCCATGGCTGGGCCATCTCCACGCCGGCCACATAGTTTGGGCTGACGTTTCCTTCGCCGAAAATATCGACCGCTTCAATGGTCCTTCGAATCCACTCTTTGCGACCAATGTTCTTTGCCTTCCCGGGACAAAGAATGTTAAACAATCGTTCGTCCCATACCTCGTAATTGGGATTATAGGAGGTGACCCCGGCCTCATGGAGCCGTTTCACATCGTCCTTGCTTCCGGGATCCACGATCAGGACGATGGGGGTCCGGTTGCCGATTTTCCCCCGGATGGCATTCACGAAGGAAAGATGAAACTCGTTGGCGGTCATCCCCTTTAACGTTGATCGGATGGTGCCAGCGGTCATGATGAAGCAGACCATTCGGTTCGCCAGGGACTCCTTTTTCTCAATGAACATGCTCCGGTGCATCCCCTCGAGAACCGTCGCCACCTTTTCAGGGTCCTTGACCGTGTCGTAGACAACGTGATCGACCGGCCCGTCTCCTTTGCGTTTTTTCAGAGCTCGAAGATTGGCGTTGATGTCACAAAACAGGCATTCATCTCCCGTGCTCCAGTTGGCGCAGGCGCGGTTTATGGTGGCAAAGGCCTGACGTCCGAACAGTAGCGGTATTATCTGCCCATAGCCGGTGCCGTCTTTAAGCTTCATGCTGTAATACTCGGGGATGGTGGGATACTCGACCACGGCAAGGCGTTTTTCTCCCTCATATAGAACGATCTCTTCGCCTTGAACATCGATCCGGTACGGGGTCTCTCCGCCCACAGACACCCGGACCACGGTGCGCTTCAGACCATAGGGGCCACCCGAAAAAACGATGTCTTCAGGAACCCGGTAAGTTTCTCCTTTTTCCATCTCATCATGGGCGATCCGATCGTATGAGAAGAGAAAGTAAGATTTAAGGCGACACCCCTCGGCCGCCTTCATGGCCGCGTCCGAAAATGTTATACCCAGCCGAAGCAGGTCTTCCTTGATAATGACCTCCAGCGGCACTTCCGGGTAGCGATCAAAAAAGATTTCCAGTGTGTTTGTTTCCGTTTCCATACGATCTCCTTGAACGATTGGGGTTGCCTATTTTTCAGATAAAAAACGATTTTAACGCAAGTGAAACGCCTCAGCCAGCGACTGCCAGACCGGCCGGGAGCGCTCTATGGCATCCAAAGGCACGCAAAAAACAGCCCTGAAGTAGCCCGGTGCGTGAAAACCGGTGCCGGGCGCCAGCAGCAGGCGTTTCCGGTTGGCTGCCTTTAGAAAATCGATGTCATCCACGATGGGGGATTTGGCGAAAAGATAAAAGCCCCCCTGGGGTTTAGCCGTTTCAAATCCCGAGGATGTGACGATTTCATAAAGAAGATCCCGGCGTCGCTGATATTCAGCCACATCCGGCATCACATGTTGAAGTTTCGCCACCAAGTGCTGCATCAAAGACGGCGCATTGACAAACCCGAGGGAGCGATTGGCAAAAACCATGGCCGCCTCAAGGCCCTGAAGATCGGCACATTTCGGGCTCGCGACCAGGTAACCGATTCGCTCGCCGCCCAGACACAGGTCTTTGGAGTGTGAGTAGGCAATCAGCGCATTGTCGATATGTTTGAAAATATGCGGAAATGCAATGCCGTCATACCGGTATTTTCGATAAGGCTCATCATTGATAACATAAATGTCCGTATTGAGCGCACGGCCGCGATCGCGGATGAGATCCCCCAGCGCCGCGATCTGATCCGCGGGGTATACGACGCCGGTGGGATTGTTGGGCGAATTGAGAATGATCGCCTTGGTTTTTTGGGTGATGGCACGCTCAATGGCCGCGATGTCCAGCAGGAAGTCGGCATCCGTATTCACCACTACTGATATGCCGCCATGGTTTGCCACCCACGCGGGATACTCCAGAAAATAGGGCGCCAGTATGAGCACCTCATCACCGGGATCCAGCAAGGATTTGAGGGCCACGTTTATCGCCCCGCCGGCCCCGCAGGTCATAACCACTTGAGACGCCTGCACGCCCACAGCGCAATCCTGGTCCACTGCCCGGGAAATGGCTTCGCGAACCTCCGGGAAACCGGCATTTGGCATATATGCGTGAATATTCGGCGGCGGATTGTCAATCAGTTTTTTTAGGGCTTCGAGACATTCCGGCGGCGGGCCTTCCGGAGGATTGCCGATGGTAAAATCGAACACCTTTTCCGCTCCGTATTGGGCCTTAAGCTGGGCCCCCTCCATGAACATCCTGCCGATCCAAGCGCCCGATTCTATCGACGTTGCCAATGTGGCTGAGATGGGCATAAATGACTTCCTCCGTATGTAACAGCATCTATGAATAAATCTATTTATGTAAAATTTTTGTATTAATTGCTGTTTATTATCCTTAATTAATCCTTTATAGATTATTATATTGCTTGTCAACATATATTTTGCTGGTATTAAACAATTTTTATTTTTTATCTTAAGACTTAACCTCTACTTTCTATACCATCCATCCAATTGATATTTAAGATATTATTATAATTTACCCGCATAACACACACCCAGAGGCTTGAATATTAAATTGGGCAACCTTGCTTATTAATGTTATTATTTTTCATTTCTCATCCATTTTTATGATAAAATAATATTTATTGACAGTTTTTTTTGTTTAGGGCAGTATTCAAGTGTTTTGTTTTGGCGGTCCATTGGGTTCAAGGCGGAAGCATCGTCGTATTAATAAGGAGAATTGGTTTGGACAAAATTGACCTAAAGATTCTGGATGAATTGCGTCGACAAGGTTACCAAAAGGCTCCGATTTTAGCACCTAAAATGAACCTGGGCGTTGATGCCGTGCGCCGGCGGATACATCGAATGGAAACCGCCGGGATATTTAAAGTCACCACCATCCCGAATCCAGTGGCTTTCGGATATAAAGCCTGGGCGCAAATCGGCGTCAAAGTTGAGTTGGGCTATAAAGACAGTGTCATGCGACAACTCCTCAACCATCCCGACATATACTTTGTGGGTAAATGCCTGAACGAATTTGATATCTGGCTCGGTGTCTTTTTTAACAATACGGAAAGTTTGGCGCAGTTTGCCAACGATGAACTAATCAGATTGACCGGCGTGGTCGGGATCGAAACCATGCAAATGGTATCGCCCAAAAAATACTACCACTTTTCGTGGCCCACTCCCAATAACACGAAAAGCGCTGCACGTCATGGAAACACTATCTCCAATGGCGATCAGCAACCCTACCAACCGGACGAAATGGACAGAAAAATACTGCGCATCATGCAAAAAGATGCGCTTATTCGACCGGAAAAACTTAAGACAAAGCTCGGCCTCGGCGAAAGTACAACCCGTAAACGGGTCAGAAACTTACTCAATAACGGTTTGGCCGCCATAGAGGTTATACCCAATCCGGAAGTCATTCAATTCGAATTGTTTACGGAAATCGGGATAAAGGTAAACCGGGAATCCGCCGCCAAGGTGCTCGATGCGATCGTCGAGAAATGGGATGTACATTTTGCCTCCCAATGCCTGGGACGGTTTAACATTATGATCGGTGCAAATTTTCATGGCATTGACAGGTTAAGCCATTTTATCAGTATCGACCTGCCGACCATACCCGGCATCAACGCCATACAGAGTTTTATACTCAGCAAACCGATCCAGTATCACGGAATCGACTGGTCATATCGTTTGGACAACAATAACAGTGGGAAAGGTTTATAAGTCGAAGCAGTATTGGATATCCGGAAGGCGCTTCCAGCCATTTCGTTCGTACAACCGCTGCGCTGGGATATTATCCGGCTCCGTTTCGAGTCGAACCCGATAACCCCCTTCTTGACGCCCAAAGTTAACCGCCGCCTGAAGCAACGCTGGGGCACACCCCAGCCGGCGCTTGTCTTGCCTTACAAACAGATCATTCAACACCCAGATCCGCTGCATGGAAAATGAACCGAACGTTGGATATAACTGGGTAAATGCAGCTGCTTCATTATACGATTCGAAGGCATAGCGAAATGACCTCCTACTATAGATATCCCCATATGAGCTGATATTCTTTTATCTATTATTATTAGAGATGGTATCAAGTCATGTGAGGGGGACTATAAGTGCAGCCAATGTCGAATCCCTAACCTCCAAACCCGCCTTTTCAACCTTTTGCTACAGCTTTTTCCGTTTCGATAAGTGATTTATTGGATCATTCGATAGCGGCTGTGCCTTCTTCGTCTTTATCGTAGAACCGGACCACTTGCTGGACGATGCCTTCAGGGGTGACGTCGCAGATAATATAATGGTGGACGTCGCCTAGGGGCCCGAATTTATTATGCAGACCGGCGCCACCGCCGCCGGAGATGGTGTAGGAGACGCCGTCGAGGGTTGCCGTGGAGTAAGCGTGAATGTGGCCGAGGAAAACCTCATTGACCTTGTGCTTCGCCATGAGATCGGTAAACTTCTTGGAGTCGACAGGATCCATACCATGGTAAGCCCACTTCTCGATGGTGCTCGGGGGCTTATGGGCCATAACGATTTTCTGATACCCTTCCGGCGTTTCAGCCAGCCATCGATCGGTCAATTCCATGGCTTTCTCCCATGGCAGGTTACGCGAAACATTGTCGAGAAAAATGAAGCGAATCTTTCCGAAATCGAAGGTGTAGTTAAGGGATGGGTCCCCGAAAAGATACTTGAATGCATCCGCCCTTTCACCAGGACCGGTGTCATGGTTTCCGATGGCGATAAAATGGGGAATTTCAGTGTTAAGCAGTGGGGAAACATAATAGTTTGCATATTCGTTCGCGGTTCCCTTCTCGATGACATCTCCAACATTGATGACAAACAAGGGTTTGGGATCAAGACGATCGATGTGAACGGTGATAGCCTCCCATAGGTCTTTCTGGGACCGGCTGTCCCCCATGGCGACAAAGCGAAATCCTTGTTCGGTGTTCTTCTCGCTTTTTCGAAGCCGGTCAATTTGGTTCCGGAAATTGAAACGCTCGCGATATAAACCCAGAAGTTTTTTGGTACTCTCAGGAAGTAAAGGTCCCAGTGTGGTATCGGGAGCGACTTCGGATAATCCGCCCAGGCTGGTCAAGGCGCCGCTGCGAATGTTTCCACCCGGTGTTGCATAGAAAGCGATGTCACCGATTCTGGCAATATATCTGGGGCCCACAAGGGTGTCGGCATACCAGGCCTGCTGGGGTGGTGAATCCGGCATGAGCGTGGCAAGGGTTTCCACCATTTTTAGGGGTAGTTGATCGACAGCAATATTGATTTTCTTCCCCTGGGGCACAATCGCGTTGAAGGTTTCGTTGACAAGGTCCTTCTTGTCGATGTATTGCATCCACACCAAACCCGTCTGGTCTGATATGATCGACCAGTAGAGCTCTTGCTGATTTTCGAAAACGATATTAAATAAGTTGGGACCGTATAGACTAGCCGTTATGATGCTGGTATCGGGAGCGATAACCTTGGCCCAGCGAAGCACGGACTCAGGCGGCTGAACATCTTCGGCCTTCTCTGGGACGCTGGAAAACTCATTCCCCGGCGGACCTACCTCGATTCGCCATTTATCCAACGGTTCTGTTTTTTTTATGTCTGCCCACGCAGGATGGCTCACCCACAACACAATCATCAAGATCAAGTATAATCGTTTCATGCCATTTTGTTTCGTCATAATTATTACCTCCGGTGTTAATGAGCAATCCAAATATTTCTTTTGAATTGATAATACGAATTTTGGGGAAAAACAACTAGAGGATATCAATGTATCAATTACAAGTCAATAATTATAATTATAGCTGTATATTTTACTAAAATATGAAAATATTGGCATAAAAACGTATATTATTACTTATTATCCACTTCCCGCCTGTAAAATATCTTCTTAACCCGCTCGATATGCTCGATCAAATCAACATCGTTGATATTGTGGTATCCTGTCTCTCGAGTTCCGACAACTCACCTTTTTCAATAAACTTCTGCAGCTGGTCCAAGGCTTTTGTGTAATTCGCATAACGCTGCTGCCAGAGGATGTCTTTTATTGTCATTAAACAAATCCTCCAATAAGATTCGTAAAAAATCCCCGGACACCATTGCCTTTTATGGGTCCTTTGATTGAATGGTATTTTCAATTATTGTGGAGTGGAGCAGCTGCATTTTCCAGGTTTCGGCCTCTTTGACGCAAACGGCGCTCTCCAGCCAGCGCGCCAGGCGATCCTGTTTAAGCATCTTGATATCGGCACGGTTCCAGTAGCTGATCCATGCCATGGCGCCCACCTGCTTGTATTCAATAAAATCAAAGGTATTGATTCGCTCAACCAACACCGGCTCAGAGTCTTTCAGTACATTGACAAGGTTGTCCAGTGTCCAAACCTCACCGTGCTCGAGCAGCTGGAAGTCTTCGGTCGTCTGCATCGCAATTCGCTCGTAATCCAATGCGGATATACCTTCAAAAAATTCCCTTACCACGTTTTCCACAGATTCTCTTTCTAATGTATCTGCCATCTTATCAACCATAATAATCCCCCAATGTCGTCAAATTCATAGATTGATAGCGCATAGGCTATTTGATTGTCAACCGATCAACACCGGCTCTTATTGCGTGGCTTTTAAAAATCAACCTTGACAGAGTCATGAATTTTTCATACAATTTCATGAAAACAATTGATGGGAGGATACCATGGCAAATCTGCAAATTAAAGGCGTGGACGACGATCTATACAAGGAGCTTAAAGCGTTGGCCGCTAGGGAAAACCGCTCAGTCAGTCAACAGGTCCTTTATTTTCTTAAGTTTTTTATCAGCAGAAAAAAAACGCTTCAATCGACAAAATCAGCGGGTGAAGTGTTACTGGAGCTTTCGGGTTCCTGGCAGGATGCAAGGGAGTCTGAAGACATTATCGCTGATATACGGGCCGCTCGAAAAAACTCAAAAAAACTCAAGAAAGGCTTTTAAAATGTTTCTTCTAGATACAGACATCTTGATTTACAGTTTAAAGGGAGATGAGGCAGTCAACAGCCATATTCGGCGCCACATTCACGATCCCATAAAAACAACGGTTATGACTTTGATGGAACTTTATTATGGCGCCTATAAGTCACAGCATAAAACCAGTAACCTCTCAAAGGTAAAAACGATTTCCCACTCTATGGAAATTCTTTCACCTGAGCCTGAAACCGCCGAAATATTCGGATTGTTAAAATCAGACTTGGAATTATCCGGCAATCGCTTAGACGATTTCGACCTAATAATAGCAGCCATTGCCCTGTCTCATAATCTCACCCTGGTCTCCAATAATGAAAAGCATTTTAAAAGAATCGAAGGGCTCAAATATGAGAACTGGGCTGCAAAGGATTAGAATACCCCAACGTAGCTGATATAACATCTATTATTCATATTTGAAAATGCTTGGTTTACATGGCGTTTTCACTGACCCACTCTCCACAATCCAAAGGCACCCTAGCCTCCTACCTCCATGATGCGGGCGATCTCTTTTCATCTCAAGTCAAAAGTCCGAAAGTCGGCCCAGACCGGATAGGTGCCTACAAACCAGGTATACCCTAAGAGCCAGTTTCAAAACGCCCCATCTCCGCCCATATCGGTGTTGGACGAAAATTTTAATCTTCAAAATACTTAATGTATTCCTCCGGTTAAAATTTTCGTCCGCCTTGATCTGAACCGAGCTTGAACGTTTTGAAACTGGCTCCTAATATTAATAAAATATTCTTTTGGTTATGTAATAGAAATATCAATATAGCAAGATTTGACACAGCAATAGCAACAACTAGAAAGATATTGCTACAGAATCAATATATAAAATGCATGATTTCATAAAAAGGTCAGGTTAAACGCTAGCGAATAGTGTAACGGATGGTTTTACAAAATACAGTAACAAGCTTATACCCCGCCGGCAAAGCTGCCGCTTGTCAAGATAAATGATATTGAAAGAATCACAATAGAGACTACCCCGCCGCTGCCATACCCTGATACCCCGCCCAAGACTATCCCGCCGAGAAATGAAAAGGGACTATCCCGCCCTTTTAAAAAAAATATCCCTCCTGTATTATGAAGTGAGTTAGCGAAAAACACCAAAAAACAGGAGGGATAAGCGATGCCACTGACAGCGACATACGAGGACATTAAAGCATATCAGGACAAAGTTGAAAAGAATAAAATCACACCCCATGGTCTCCCCCCGTGTCCGTGTTGCCATCTTGAGTCATTATTTTTCAAGCACCATGCATACCGCGAACGGCGTTTTTTCATTATCGTTGAATTGCTTGTGAAAGCAGTGTTTTGTGCATTGGTGCGCTTCAGGTGCCCGGATTGCGGCAAGACCATCACGCACTATCCGGATTTTGCCATCCCTCACAAGCATTACACCCGCCAAACGATTGAAAGCTTCAGCCGTGCCTATGTGCAAGATGATAAAAAAACCTACGAAGATGCGGTTATGACCGATGATGGTGTACCCCAATGTGCGACCAGCGGCCGGCCCTTGGCGCCATCGAGCATCCATCGCTGGATTTCTACTTTAGCCAAGCTTATCATAGCCTATCAGGTTGCCTTGGAAAAATCGCTTCAGGAAAAACCCATCCCCCACCTTTGTAAGCGTCCTATCGCGGTACAGATCCCTGAAAAAAAATACAAAACACGCAAAAGAAGGGATTGCCTGCTACGGTGCCGATGGTTTTTTAAGACCCGGATATTTTTGAAAAATCAGATTTCACCGAGTTTGCAATAACATCTGTCACAACTTGATGTATGGTGCCTCCACAATGTTTGCACCAAAACCGCAGGATTAACTCAAACTGTGAGGAGGTATCATTATGGGTTCATACACGGATGGTTTCTTGCGAAGGCTGCGCAATGAAATCGATATTGATCAGGTTATCGCCCAGTTGGGACTTGAGAGGCAAACCGGCAAAAAAATCCTCCGGTTCCGCTGTCCGGTTTGCCACGGTTTTCATACGGCAACCAATGCGCGGAGCAACCTGGCACGATGTTTTTCGTGTGAAATCAATTACAATCCCATTGATTTGGTCATGGCGGTCACCGCGCAAAGCTTCGTGGAAACGGTTGAGTTTTTGAAAAGCCATCTGGCCGATACCCGGACAAGCTGAAAGCCGATTGCGATATGGTTAAGAAGATGGATCTGTCCTCGCGGCGCCTGGCGCAGCTGGAGACGGTCATTAAAAAATACCGGCAGGACTTTTATTCCGTTGGAAAAGCGCTCAAGGAGATCCGCGATGGCCGGCATTATCAGAAGCTTTCTTTTAAAAGCTTTGAGGGCTATGTCAGGATACGATGGGATATGGGCCGCTCGCATGCCTACCGGCTCATTGACGCGTCTTTGGTAATCGATAACCTGTCCCCAATTGGGGATGCGCTGCCAAGAAACGAAGCCCAGACCCGGCCCCTTACCAAGCTTGATGTCTTTAGTCAAAAAAGGGTTTGGCGCGATTTTTTAAAAACCGGCAAAACGCTCACCGCGCTGAATATCAAAAAGTTCGTATCGGCTTATCTGGGGGAGCAAGAACCCAAAACGCCCTTTATCGAGCGCATCAGCAAGGATTATCAGCAAGCCGTTGGCAGCATGCTTTGCCAGATCAGCATTGCGCAAAATGACCGGTGGCGAGCAACTTCACAAAAAACCGCTTTATACTGGAGCAACGTGATGAAAGAAAAAATACTGTGGGGGTAGCGAAAATGCATGAGCTGCCGGACATCTCAACGCTTTCTTTAGACGATCAGTTCATGATTTTGCTGCATAAAAAGATCATGAACAAGACCGGTTCAGCCAAACGTCGGGCCAAGAAATACTATGTGGACCAGTATAAAAAAACAGGGCTTATCCCCAAACCACTGCACCTGGCCGGTCGCGGCGTCATGGAGGGTCGAAAATGCAGCGGACGGCCGCGTGCGCTGTCTTGTGACGTAAAAAATCGCTTTATTCAAATGGTCAAGGCATCGTGTAATGAAGATGACGATAACTTTATCTACATCACCCGAAAGGCTCGATTGATCAGTATCTTTCATAAGTTTTTGGAAGAAGAATTTCAAAAAAAGATTTCCATACATGCCCTTTACCGTCTGGTTCGCACGGAAAACCTGAAGCTGTATTTGAAAATGCCCGATTTTGATGAAGTGCAGGCGGAAAAGGGGTTTTTCAACCCCGAGATCGTTTTTGATCTGGTGCAGGTTGACGGCTGCACCTTTCAGTACATCAAAATTAAGGATGAAACGGGAAAGTGGTGCAAACCCGCGGTGATCGAATTTTATGATACCGGATCGCGCTATATGTTCGTGTTGGAATTTTATTTTTCGGAAACCAGCCTCAATGCGCTGGACCTGTTCACCCGGTTTTTACTCAATAGGCCGTTTCCAAAAAAACGAGTTCGGCTGCGTCCGGATCGCGCCAAAGGGTTTTTGAACCTGAAACGGCCGATCCACGAACTAAACATCAAATACTCGCTGCCCGATGGATTTTATTTGGAGCCTGATTTTACCGGCAAGCGATCACCGAAGCACAAGGTTCATCTGGAGTCGAGCCATCGCAGTCTGCATCATTTTGAGATCCGTATCATCAAAAAGTTTGAAGACAAAATCGTCAAGCTAGAACCAGGCTATGCCTTTAAGGGCAATAAAAAAGAACCCATTGTTGTTACCTGCCTGGATGTCAGCCTCGAGCAGTTAAGACAAAGCCGGATGCTTGAATCGTATCGCCGGGAGCACAATGACAGCGTCCATCGATTTTCCGAAGAAGGCAAAACGCAAAAATGGGTTCCCAGCGAAAAGCTTCAGGCGTACTTGTCCGATCAAGAAACCCTGGCATTTGATCCGGATCATGTCGAGGGCTTTATCCGGTATGGATTTGACAAGCTAAAAGCCTTTGTGTCCACGCAGAAGACCATCACCTTCGATAAACAAAAATATACCGTGGTTGTGGGGGCTGAAAAGTTCAGTTCGCACAAAAGCACAGAGGTTCGCGTGTCACGCTGCGACAACAAGCTTTATATCTTTGAGCGCAAAGAAGACGGTGTCCTTCTGGGTGAGGCATTGTGCCAGAGCGCTTCGGAAAAACCCAAATCCGTAGTCGAAAAATCGGAAAAAAGGCTGAAGCAAAATGAGGTCGAACAGATCGGCGCATATCTTGAAACCAAGCAAATGAGCGTTGATATGAACAGCCTCATTTCTTGCTACCAAAACGGACTGACGTCCAATATCGCAAAGGCCGTCTTTGAAAACAACACCAAACGCTATGATCGAATTGTCGCCAAACTACACGAACCGGACAGGGCCGGTTTTGTGCGCTTCAACGCATTTGTAATCGATTCTAATCGCTATCAGCAAAAGCAGCTTGCGCCGGCCGATGGCAAGATGGGGGTTTAATGAAAAATAGACGAAAAGAACACTTTATTAACGACAAGCGCCGCAGATCGTATCTGAGCAGCGTCTATACGCGCATGTACCGAGGCAAAAGCGCGTTGATTGAAGGCGCCTATGGCGCAGGCAAAACCCGATTTTTGGAATTGATCAAGCCTAAAAAATTGAAAACGCTCTGGCTCGAATCACTGGATAACAAACATGAGATTCTGGCATCAATACTTCAGGAGCTAAATTATGAGGGCGTGGCAACCCATTGGTACACCTCCAGAAATTTAAAAAAAATTTGCAGCCTGACCGGTTTTTTTATTGCCATCGATGAGGCCAATGATCTGGATCGGCGGGTCTGGCCGTATTTTAAAAGAATCATCGATGCGAATATCCCGATGGTCTTTGCAGGCTTGCCCAAGGTCAGAACCTATCTGGCCAGTGAGCATCCGGATATCCTCAGCCGCTTAAAGGTGCTGACGCTCTATCCCATAATCGTTGAGGATTTTATTGCCGAGTATAAGAATTTTTCGCCGGAAGCCATTGAACAGATTTATGTCGCCACCGACAGTGATATGCGAAAATTTGAAGAAATTTGCATGGAATGCCTGGATAAGGCAAAGGAGCTCAAGTATAGTCTGGTGGATATTAATTTAGCTCTGAGCGTCCTCACGGATCTTCCAGCCAACCATTGATCCGATTTGACCCGACCCCCTGTTCAAACACCCGCAATCTTGAATTTTAAATCAAGAATCTGAATAAAAATCCCTACGGTTTAAATTGCTTACCGCTTGATATCTTCTGTCCGGAATCGGTTAAAATTGAAAAAAGGACAAAAAAACCGTGCCGGTTTTTTGCATTTGAATGTTATTTTGTAATCGAAGTAACCTGCTGATATTTTATGTGCATGCATAATGGGGAGACAATTATTTTGCAAATATTGGCGTTACACTATTCGCGAGCGTTTATACGCCCACCAAAGTGGTGAGCACTTTTTCGGTGTACCTTTTTTTGCCATAACCATGAGTAACTTCAATTTCACGGGTCACAGG
>JAFDDL010000459.1 GCA_019310865.1 Deltaproteobacteria bacterium
TCCGATTGTAGATATAAAAGGGGAATATCAGGAAATACAGCTTCGGTAAAGAGGCACAAGGTGGGGACGTCCATAAAATTATAAAATTCTGAATAGAATTTTATAATTTTATGGACGTCCCCACCTTCCAGAAAGACGGGACAGGGACGTTCTTCAGAATATAAGTTTCTGGATAGAAACTTATATTCTGAAGAACGTCCCCGTTTGCTCTCAGCGTCAACATGGTTGTTGACACACAATGACCTGTTTGCCATATCTCGATCTTCATCCTATTTTCTAACGATGCGCACCACAATAAATCCGAATAGTGGATCGATAACCAATTGGGAGAAAGAAACCATGAACACACGCAGTATACAGACCGAAGACAAGAAAGTTAGAAAAGCAGTCGTGCTGCTCGGCAGCCCCAGAAAGAAGGGTAACAGCACCGTTCTGGCCCGGAACATCGCAAAGGGCGCCGAATCAGCCGGCGTGATTGTCGAAACGCTCTTTATTCACGGCATGGACATCAAGCCCTGTCAGGCATGCTGGTCCTGCCAGAAGGAAGGCAGCAAGGGATGCGTGATAGAAGATGACATGCACAGCGTTTATCCCAAACTGATCGAAGCGGACGCGTGGATTATCTCGAGCCCCATCCACTGGTTCTCCGTGTCCACCCAGACAAAGTTGTGGCTGGACCGGTCGTTTGCCCTGATGGCGCACGGCCTGGAATCTTTCGATAAAAAAATCGCTATCGCCCTGGCCTATGGCGATGTGGATCCCTTTAAATCCGGATGCGTCAATGCCATCCGGACCTTTCAGGATGCGTTCAGTTATGCCGGGGCGACGATCACCGGGTTCGTATACGGCACAGCGCTCAATGTGGGCGATATAGAGCAAAACACCGAACTGCTCAACGCAGCCGAAGCGCTGGGAAAACAGCTTGGAAAAGCCGTTGATGGCTGAAACCGAATCGTAAAAACCACACATCGTGGATATAACGAATCAAGCCTTTTCCGGAAAGTAAACTAATACTTCCCGTATGCCTTAAGGGTCTCCCACATGGCAACGAAATTCTCGGGCGGGACATCGGGTTGGATATTGTGAATCGAGGCGCACACATATCCCCCGCCCGGGGCCAGATCGTCCAGTCGCCGTTTTACTTCGTCTGAAACCTGATCGGGGGTCCCGGATCCCAGTACATTCTGTGAATCCGCTGCGCCGCCCCAGAAGCAGATATCCTTCCCGAAATCTTTTTTCAGGGTTTTGCTGTCCATTTTGGCGCAGCTTACCTGAACCGGGTTGATGATATCGGCGCCGGCTTCGATGATGTCCGGGATCAGGTCGTAGACAGACCCATCGGTATGCAGCAGCACCTTGACCTTACCATCGGTTTTCTTCTTGATCATGGAAAAAAGTTCCGTGTGGCGTGGTTTCACCAGCTCCCGGTACATCTTGGGGGAAATCATGGGCCGGTCCTGCTCACCCAGATCATCTTCAAAAATAACGACATCCACCAGGTCCCCGATTTCACTCAAGACCGCATCCCAGTACTGAAGTTTGATCTCGGTAAACTTGTCCATGAGCGCGCAGGCAAATACCGGGTTGGCCGCCAGGTCGAGGTAGAAATTTTCATAACCGCGCATTCGAAATCCCTGGGCAAAAACCCCTCCGACCGGATCTCCGGCCACGATGGCGTACTGCTCTCCCAGCTGCTTTATGACATCCCTGGCGTTCACCAGGCGTTCGGGGGTTCCCAGAGTTGGCCAGGTAATTGATTTCAAGCCATCGATGCTGTCGACACCCATGAGCGGGTAGCTGCCCGGCGGTTGGTCGAAGTAATAGGATCCCGGGGGATTGACCCATTAGGCGCCAAAGCTGTCGGTTAAATAGATTTCAGCTCCGTCTTTCTGAATCACATCCTTCCACCGGGTCTGGAAGTTGCCCGGAACAATTCCGCGCACATCAATTCCCAGTTCTTCGACGATTTGCGTATCCACCTGGACCACGAGCTGGCTGATATCAATGAACGGTACGTCTTCCTTGTCCCGAACCAAATCCGTTTTCCCCAGGTGTTGCATCAAGTTATTGTACCCGATGTAATGAATCGATGTATCGACGGTACCGCCCAGGTCAAAGGGTACCCGATCGGGTTCCTGGTGATTCAATGCGGTCAGCACTCTTTGTTTTGGTGTCATTAAAATGCTCCTTTGTAATTTTTCTATAACCGGAGAAACTCCGTTTAGCTTCCCATCAACCCTGCCGCGATCTTCACACCGGCAGCCGCATCCGCCGCATAGGCATCCGCGCCGATTTGTTCGGCATAGGCTTCTGTAATGGGGGCCCCTCCGATCATGGTCTTGACCTTTTCGGAAAGCCCGGCTTCTTTCAAGGCCTCGATGACAGTTTTCATCTCGACCATGGTCGTGGAAAGAAGCGCCGACAACCCCAGAAGATCGGCCCCTTTTTCTTTGACTTCCGACACAAAGCGCTCCGCAGGCACATCGACGCCCAGGTCAAACACCTTGAATCCCGCTCCCTCCAGCATCAAAATCACCAGATTTTTTCCGATATCGTGCAGATCGCCTTTGACGGTTCCCACCACCACGCGGCCCTTGTAGGAGATGGATCCTTCTTTTAAAAGCGGCGCCAGGACCGCCATAGCCTCTTTCATGGTCTTTGCCGACAGAAGCATTTCCGGAATGAATTTGATGCCGTTGGCGTACTCCTCTCCGACGATATCCATGGCCGGAACAAAGGCATTGTAGATGATCTCTTCCGGCTTCAATCCGTCCGCCAACGCCTGTTGGGTCAACGCCACTGCCCCCGGAATATCCCCGTCCAGAACACTCTTTTTAAGCACTTCAAATTGAGTCATTTTTCAATCTCCTTCATGTTCAAGTAAATGCATTTGTCATTTGCCGAAATATTCTTCCCGTAAATTGTCCAGAAAGTCCTCGTAGGTTTGCCGAATCGGACCTTCCACCTGTTTAAGCAGCAGGTTCAAGGACATGTCATGCACGATATAGTCCTTGCTCATTTCAACGAATCCGTTGTTATGCGTCCAGGTTACCTGGCTTTCATCGCCCTGATCTAGAACACCGGACACCGCCTGATTGTTATCGATCACCGCGACCAGAAACCGCGATTTTCTCTCGTTGAAAACCTGCTGGATCCGCCGGTGGATGACCAGCTGGTCATAGGGGGATTTTTCGCCAAAATAGATACCGCTCAGCCGACCCTTGCGGGCGATAAAACCATCGATGGCATCCTGCAGGGCTGCAGCCTCTTGGGCCCAGATGGAAAGCACCAGTCGATTTTCGGTGCTTTTAATGAGGTCTTTTAAAAACGCGATAATGGCGCCGCGCCCCTGTACCACTCGAAGCTGCTGACCCGTGTCCACCTGTCGGATCGATTTCGTGTAATGGTCGATCTTTTCAACGGCATCGGTAAACGTATCCTGAATTCGCTTCAAGGCGATTTCGGGCTTTACCGGCAGGTAGCGTTTGATTTTCTGTCCCGGCTGAACATGCACCATCTGTTTTTGAATCAGACCATTGAGCACCTCGTAAATCCGGGATCTGGGAACACCTGAAATTTTGCTGATCTCATAGCCATTAATAGGATTGGCTTTGAGAAGCGCCAGGTATGCCCGCGATTCGTATTCGCCCAGGCCGATTCGTTTCATCAATCCTGTTATTTGGGTTTCATCCTGCATTGGGTTTCACCTGCTTTGCTTTAATTCATTCGTAGCACTCCCTGATTGGTCTCCTCCCGTTTCCTGTTGACCGAGCGCACATCGATTTGAATTTTTTTAGTAGCTACTCATATAGTCACTAAAATTTATGCCACAAAAAAAATCATAAATCAAGCACCCATTTAAAATATTTCCTACCGAACGCTAAATCAGTGAACACCACGGCCTATTTCAGAACATCGCATCAAGAAAGGCCGATGGGTCGAAATCCTGCAGATCTTCGAGGCGTTCTCCCACACCGATATACGTTAAGGGGATATCCAGGGAATGGCAGATACTGATCACGACCCCACCCTTTGCCGTTCCATCGAGCTTGGTCAGGGCCAGGCCGGTGATTCCGATGGCGTCGTTGAACAGCTTTGCCTGGGACAGGGCGTTTTGGCCGGTGGTGGCGTCCAGAACCAGGAGGGTTTCCTGGGGCGCTGCGGGCAGAACCTTGCCGATGGACCGTTTGATTTTTTTCAGCTCCTCCATCAGGTTCACCTTGGTGTGAAGCCTTCCGGCCGTATCAATCAGAACGATGTCCGCCCCCCGTGAAACCGCCGCGGAAACGCCGTCATAAGCAACAGCAGCGGGGTCCGCGTTGTCCTTATGCCGCACAAAATCCGCGCCGGCCCGTTCGGCCCAGATCGACAGCTGCTCGGTGGCCGCTGCCCGAAAGGTGTCGGCGGCGGCGATCAAAACTTTTTTTCCTTCCTGATTTGACCGCGCCGCCAGTTTGCCGATGGTGGTGGTCTTGCCGACGCCGTTGACACCGATGACCATCATCACATGGGGTTTGTCCATCACAGCGTCTTCAGCGGCTTCAGGCTCTGGGAACAAGGACAGGATTTCCGCTTTCAACGCGACTTTGAGCCCGTCGGCATCTTTGATACCCGATGCGCGTTTGGAAATGCGATCCACCAGTTTCAGGGTGGTTTCAACACCGATATCCGCCGTGATCAACAGCTCTTCAAGATCCTCCAGCATATCGTCGTCGAGCTTTCGTTGGCCGGCAAACAGCTTGTCGATATCCGTGTTTAAAAAAGCCCGGGTCTTGGAAAGTCCCCGTCTCAGACGTTTGAAAAACCCGCCCCCGGTGGTTTCGGGCTGCCCGGTCTTTTCAGTTTCGATGGCGTCCGGGGCGCCGACCGCTTTTTCCTGATTACCTTTTTTAAACCACTTCACGTATTTTCACACCTCCGATGCCATGGCCGAACAATGGCAACAGTTTAATATTATATGCAATTTTATGAAAATCCCCGTTATGCCGCCCGGCG
The DNA here is from genome assembly GCA_019310865.1 of Deltaproteobacteria bacterium. The sequence goes on from JAFDDL010000459.1 coordinate 4,996, forward strand.
TTCAAGGTTGACGGATACGACCTTTGAGATGCCCTTTTTCTCCATCGTGATGCCGAACAGGGTGTCGGCAAACTCCATGCTCCGTTTATTATGCGTGATCATGACAATCTGGGATTTTTCACCAATCATTCTCAACAATTCGTTGAATCGGTTGATATTGGCATCGTCCAACGGTGCATCGATCTCATCCATGAGACAAAAGGACGCCGGCTTGATCAGAAAGAAGGAAAAAAT
>JAFDDL010000029.1 GCA_019310865.1 Deltaproteobacteria bacterium
CACGATATCGGCGGAGTTGATAACGCCCATTGCCATGGAAAAAGAGCTTCGCTTTGCGGTGCGTGAAGGCGGCCGTACGGTCGGTGCCGGCGTGGTCAGCGAAATTATCGAATAGGGTGAAGGAGTCTGCAATTGAGAGTGATAATTACCCTTGCATGCACTGAATGCAAAAGAAGAAACTATACGACAACCAAGAATAAACGGACAACTCCCGATAAACTAGAGTTTTCAAAATATTGTCGATTTTGCAGAAAACACACACCGCATAAAGAAACCAAATAGCCGGTGTGGTTTACATGACCTTGTTTGCAATCATGCGGTCGGCAACACCGACATCAGTGGCATGGTGATCGCAGGCCAGTAGCTCTAATTGGCAGAGCACCGGACTCCAAATCCGGGGGTTGTGGGTTCGAATCCCTCCTGGCCTGCCAGATGATTTTAACTGGAAAGCTCAGAGAAAAGCGGCTGTGAAAGCGCATCAGATTTTCAGGCCAACGCATCTTTGAGCTTTCATATATTAGGTGATGCATGGGACGAATACAGCGAAAGAAACCGGTCAAGGGGTCGAAGCGCAAGAAACAGAAAGGTGAAAATGGTTCTGCGTCTTCAACAAAAAACGGCCTTCCACCCAAAAAATCGGTGTCGACTGCTGCAGCCAAACAGACCAGCAAGACCGTGTCGTCGTATCCCGGGAAAAAGCAGATAGATGCCGCAATTCAGTTTTTGAGGGAAGTTCGGGTAGAGCTTAGAAAAGTGACATGGCCTTCAAGGAAGCAGACTATCGGTTCCACGATGGTTGTAATTGTTCTGGTATTGATCATCTCCGCTTTTCTAGGGGTGATGGATTTGGGGCTGTCTAGCCTTGTCAAGGTAGTGCTCCAGTAAAGAGGAGAAACGCACATTGTCACTAAAATGGTATATCGTCCACGTCTATTCGGGATTCGAGAACAAGGTGATGAACGCCTTGACTGAACGTGCTGCCGGATCGACTCATCCCGAAAAGTTCGGAGAAGTTTTGGTGCCTACCGAGCAAGTCGTAGAATTGGTAAAAGGTAAACGAAAAGAATCTTCGCGCAAGTTTTATCCCGGTTATATTCTCGTCCAAATGGAACTGGATGATGAAACTTGGCATATCGTTAACGATACGGCCAAAGTAACTGGGTTTTTAGGTGGTCGTGAAAAGCCAACCCCCATTTCCGATGCGGAAGCGAATGCTATTTTGAATCGAATGGAAGCGGGGAAAAACAAACCACAGCCGAAGTATTCATTTGAGGAGGGTGATGAGGTGCGCGTCATCGATGGCCCCTTTACCAATTTCAATGGTTCTGTGGAATACGTTAACCATGAAAAAGGGAAACTAAAGGTACTGGTGAGTATTTTTGGGCGTCCAACACCGGTAGAACTTGATTTTGTGCAAGTGTCGAAGCTTTAGGGTTCGCGCAGGAAAGCGTAGTCTCCGAAAATGAGAACATTTTTCGGGAGCCCTTCGGTCAAAGTTCCTTCAAGGAGCCGTGGCCAAAACCCCATATTTTCATTGCGTATCAGGAGTGGATAAAGAAAATGGCAAAAAAGGTTATTGCATTGATTAAACTGCAAGTTACGGCTGGCAAAGCAAACCCTTCGCCTCCCATTGGACCTGCGCTCGGACAACATGGCGTGAATATCATGGATTTTTGCAAGGCGTTCAACGCGCGGACGGCAAAAGATGAGGGCATGATCATACCGGTTGTTATCACGGTTTACCAGGACAGAACCTTTACCTATATTACCAAAACGCCACCTGCGTCGGTTCTGTTGAAGAAAGCCGCTAAGATTGCGAAAGGTGCAGCGGACCCCAAACGTGAACGGGTTGGGTCGGTTACACAGCAACAGGTTGAAGAGATTGCAAATTTGAAAATGGTTGATTTAAATGCCAACGATCTGGATGCGGCATGCAAGATCGTGGCGGGAACGGCTCGCAGTATGGGGATCGAGGTCAACTAAATTAAAAGGAGTGAGTGAGACAAGATGGCGAAACGGGGTAAGAAATATTTAAGTGCCAAGCAAGCGTTTGATACCCGGCAGCGAATAAGCTTCGAGGAGTCTGTTCAAAAGGCTATTGAATCGTCCTACGCCAAATTCGACGAGACAGTGGATTTGGCCGTCCGTTTAGGTGTTGATCCAAGGCATGCGGACCAAATGGTGCGCGGAACAGTCGTGTTGCCCAATGGGCTGGGTAAGGAAGTCAAGGTACTCGTGTTTGCCAAGGGTGAGAAAGAGACCGAGGCCAAAGAGGCTGGGGCCGATTTTGTCGGAGGTGATGACCTCATTGAAAAGATCAAGGGCGGTTGGCTCGGATTTGACAAGGCGGTTGCCACACCTGACATGATGGGTACGGTAGGGAAAATCGGCCGACTGCTGGGGCCCAGGGGATTGATGCCAAATGCCAAAACCGGCACAGTGACCTTTGATCTGGCACGTGCAATCCAGGAATTAAAGGCCGGTAAGATTGACTTTCGAGTTGAAAAGACCGGCATCGTGCATGTTCCCATGGGAAAAGTTTCTTTTGGCTCAGAGAAATTAATGGAAAAAATATCCACATTTATGGAAACGATTCAACGGCTCAAGCCCGCATCGAGCAAGGGCACCTATATGAAGAGTATTGCGATTTCCACAACCATGGGACCGAGTTATAAGGTTGATACGACATTAGTTAAAGACCTATTGAAATAAAACAGTAATTTATTAACGACCATGTGTCAAAAACCGTAGGTCACCCACCGGGTGTATAATCGGCATTGTCGGCCTACATAGACATTGAAGATTCCAGCATGTCAACCCTCCGGTTTTTACAGATGATGAAAGGGGGTGTTTTCTAGTTTTGAGACTTCAAGAGAAAGAACAAATCGTTCAAGCGCTTATAGAGAAGTTTGAACAGGCAAAGGTTGTAATCGCAACGGATTACAAGGGGCTTGATGTCGGCGCGATCACGGCGCTTCGACGCAAGCTTCGAGAGGCGGGCTGTGAATACCAGGTGGTGAAAAATACACTCTTGATACGGGCTTCCAACGATACGGATGTGGCCGTGATTCAAGATTTTTTCAAGGGCCCCACAGCCATCGCCATGAACTTTGAAGATCCAGTGGCCCCTGCAAAGGTGTTGGCCGAATTTGCCAAGGAAAACAACAAATTCGAAATCAAGGCAGGCGCCATGAGTGGGAAACTGCTCGATTTGGACGCCATCAAAGCCCTGTCAGTATTGCCTTCAAGAGAAGTGTTGCTGTCACAGGTACTGTCAGCCATGAATGGTGTGCCCACCGCTTTTGTCCGGGTACTCAGTGGTGTGCCGACCAATTTCTTGAACGTGCTGCAGGCGATTAAAGACCAGAAAGAAGCCGCTTGACGGTAAATTGATTAAAAGTTGATCGAAATGTGATCCTCTCAACGAAAAGACAGAGAGGTGTAAAAACGGAGGGAAAAATAAAATGGCAGAAATTACGAAAGACGATGTTGTTGAATTTATATCAAATATGACTGTATTAGCGCTTTCCGAGCTCGTAAAGGAAATGGAAGAAAAGTTTGGCGTATCTGCAGCCGCACCGGTTGCGATGATGGCTGCTGGTCCGGCCGATGGCGGTGGTGCTGCTGCGGCGGAAGAAAAAACCGAATTTGATGTTGTACTGATCGCACCGGGTGACAAAAAAATCAATGTGATCAAAGAAGTTCGGGTCATCACAGGACTTGGTCTCAAAGATGCAAAGGCTTTGGTGGATGAAGCGCCAAAACCCGTCAAAGAGGGTATTGCAAAAGAAGAAGCTGAAAAAGTCAAAGAGCAACTCGAAGGCGCCGGTGCTCAGGTTGAACTCAAATAACCGGGCCTTAGCTACCCCCTCTGACCAAGAGGGCTACAAGCAGCATGAATGTTCATGCTTGAATTGATCGTTAACGGGGCACCGGCTGGAAATGAATTCTCCCTTTCCAGGCGGTGCTTTCGTTGGCAAAACCAGAAAATGGAGATGCCATGTCGGAACGGCCTTTGGCGAGCACGCGATTGAGGAAACATTTTGGCAAGATTCGAAAAATTGTTGAAATTCCTGACCTGATTGGGATGCAGCGGGAGTCTTACCGTCGGTTTCTGCAGTTGGATATTCCCATTGAAAAACGTGAGAATATTGGACTTCAGGCGGTATTTAAATCTGTTTATCCCATCAAAGATTTTACGGGCAGTGCTTCATTAGAGTTTGTATCTTACCGTTTTGGTGAAGTGAAACACAGCGTTGGTGAGTGTGTTCATCGTGGAATGACCTATGAGTTGCCGGTTCGAATCACGGTAAGGTTGGTTGTATATGACGTTGATAAAGAGACCGGTGTTTCCAATATCCGGGATATCAAAGAGCAGGAGATTTATTTCGGTACCGTTCCGTTGATGACCGATAAGGGGACCTTTATCATCAACGGCACCGAACGCGTCGTTGTCAGTCAGCTTCACAGATCGTCCGGTGTGTTTTTCGACCATGACAAGGGTAAAACACATTCAAGTGGGAAGATAATATATACATCCCGGATTATTCCGGTACGCGGTTCGTGGATCGACATGGAAATCGATCCCAAGGATATTGTCTATATCCGTATCGACCGAAGAAGAAAATTCCCCGTTACGTTGCTTTTCAAGGCGTTTGGCTATTCAACTGAAGACCTGTTGTCCTATTTTTATAAGACGGAAAAGATTCTGCTGCAAAACGGCCTGGTCTTTAGGGCCTTTGATGAAAAGCTGCTAAAGGGCCAGCGTGCCTCACAGGACATTTTAAATCCCGAGACAGGTGAAGTTTTGGTACGAAAAGGCCGCATCTTTACGCGGCGTGCCATCCGTAACCTCAAAGCTGCCAAGGTCGACCGGATCCCCATGAACGAAGAAGACCTTTGGGGCAAGGCTTTTGCTTATACCGTCTACAACCCGGAAACGGGTCAACCATTGGCCAAGCCCAATGATACCATTGATGAAGAGGTTCTCAAACCCCTGGTCGAGGCCGGTATCGACGAATTCGAAATTCTTTTCATAGACGGTCTGACCACCAGCGACTCCATCCGTAAAACGTTGATCCTGGACAAAGTCGAATCAAAGCAAGAGGCTTTAATCGAAATCTACCGCAGACTTCGACCCGGGAATCCGGCCACACCCGAGGTGGCGCAAGACTTTATCGATCACCTGTTTTTTAAAACGGATTATTATGACTTGTCCGGTGTCGGGCGGCTGAAAATAAACCTTCGCTTGGGCATCAATACGCCCGTCGACGTTCGAACCTTACGCAAGGAGGATATCCTCCTGACGGCCAAGACGCTCGTAACCTTGCGCGATACTCAGGGAGTCGTGGATGATATCGACCATCTGGGAAACCGCCGGGTTCGTGCGGTGGGTGAACTATTGGAAAACCATTACCGCATCGGGCTGGTTCGAATGGAACGGGCTATCAAAGAGCGCATGAGCTTGCAGGAAGTCGATGCGCTGATGCCCCATGATCTGGTCAATCCAAAACCGGTATCGGCGGTTGTAAAGGAGTTTTTCGGAACCAGCCAGTTGAGCCAGTTCATGGATCAGACCAACCCGCTTTCCGAGACGACTCATAAAAGGCGACTCAGTGCACTGGGCCCCGGCGGTCTGACCCGGGAACGGGCCGGTTTCGAAGTGCGCGATGTTCATCCATCCCACTATGGCCGAATATGCCCCATTGAGACACCGGAAGGGCCGAATATCGGACTGATTGTCTCTTTGAGCACTTATGCACGGGTAAATGACTACGGTTTTATCGAAACGCCATACCGAATGGTCAAAGATGCAACCGTCAGTAAAGAAGTCAAATTTTTGAGTGCATTTGAAGAAAAAGACCATCCCATTGCCCAGGCCAATGCACCGGTGAACGATACAAACAAGTATATCAATCCGCTTGTGACCGCGCGTGTGGCAGGTGAATTTACGATGGTGGAACGCGAGCAGATCGAGTTGATGGACATATCCCCGAATCAACTCGTGAGTGTTTCGGCCTCATTGATTCCGTTTCTTGAAAACGATGACGCCAACCGGGCCTTGATGGGATCAAACATGCAGCGTCAGGCCGTTCCCTTGATCGATAGTGATGCGCCCCTAGTTGGAACTGGAATTGAGGGTGTGGTTGCCAAAGACTCCGGTGTCACGGTTGTGGCAAAACGAGACGGTATGGTCGTCGATGTGGATGCATCGCGCGTGGTGATCCAGAATGAACCGGATGCAGATGGGCAGGAAAAGGACGTAACGATCTACAATTTATCCAAGTTTGTTCGCTCCAATCAAAACACCTGCTTTAACCACCGGCCCATCGTTCGCAAGGGGCAACAGGTGCTGGCAGGGGATATCCTATGCGACGGACCGGCAACCGATCAGGGTGAGCTGGCCCTTGGAAAAAATGTAACGGTCGCTTTCATGCCTTGGGGTGGATACAATTTTGAGGACTCGATTCTGGTCAGCGAGCGGCTTGTGAGAGACGGCGTATACACATCTGTTCATATTGAAGAATTCGAAACGGTTGCCCGGGACACAAAGCTGGGAAAGGAAGAAGTCACGCGTGACATCCCCAACGTTGGTGAAGAGGCTCTGAAAAATTTGGATGAAAGTGGTATTATCCGGCTCGGTGCCGAGGTTAAACCTGGGGATGTCCTTGTGGGCAAGGTGACGCCCAAAGGTGAAACCCAGCTTTCACCGGAAGAGAAGTTGCTCAGAGCCATATTTGGTGAAAAGGCCGGAGAGGTAAAAGATACCTCTTTGCGCGTACCGCCGGGTGTCGAAGGGATTGTCATCGATGCCAAGGTCTTTTCCAGAAGGGGAATTGACAAGGACGATCGAACGCGCATCATTGAAAACGAAGAGATCGCCTCATTGGAAAGAAACCGGGAAGATGAGCTGGCGGTGCTGCATTCACTGGCAAAAAATAAGATTGAAAAAATCCTCGTGGGACAGACCAGCACGGCTGCTGTCAAAAAGGGGAAGAAAACCTTGATTGCCAAGGATGCCGTCATTGCTGCCGACATGCTCTCGGAGGTTTCGCTGGCCAAGCTCGAGGGCTTGGTTCTTGAAGATTCGGACGTTACCCAGCAGATGCACGATGTGCTTGAGCGATATCGGACCCAGTGCGAATCAAGCCGATCGACGTTTGATGAGGCCATATCGCGTTATGAAAAGGGCGATGACTTGCCGCCGGGTGTTATAAAAATGGTCAAGATATACGTGGCCATGAAGCGAAAATTGTCTGTCGGTGATAAAATGGCTGGGCGCCATGGAAACAAGGGCGTCGTTTCACGGATTCTGCCCATCGAAGATATGCCCCATTTCGAAGACGGCAGACCGGTTGATATGGTTTTAAATCCGCTGGGAGTTCCGTCCCGGATGAACGTGGGCCAGATCCTGGAAATTCATCTCGGCCGGGCTGCCAAAGGTCTGGGCGATCAAATTAATCAAATGCTTTCGGACAGCAGCCTGAAGGCGCTCCGGGAAAAGCTGAGCCGGATCTTTGACGGCGGTGGAGAATGGCAGGACATCAACGCCATGGATGATGACACCTTGCGAAGGTTTGCCGGGCATCACCAAAACGGCGTCCATATGGCCACGCCGGTGTTCGATGGCGCCAAAGAACCGGAAATCAAAGCGCTTCTTAAAGAGGCCGGTGTGCGTGAAACCGGCCAGGCCGTTTTGTATGACGGGCGAACCGGAGAAGCTTTCCACGGCGAGATTACCGTGGGCACCATGTACATGCTCAAACTGCACCATCTGGTGGATGATAAAATTCATGCACGGTCCATCGGACCCTATTCCCTGGTAACCCAGCAGCCACTTGGCGGTAAGGCCCAGTTTGGCGGCCAGCGTTTGGGAGAGATGGAAGTTTGGGCAATGGAAGCTTATGGGGCGGCGCATGCACTGCAGGAATTTTTAACTGTTAAATCAGATGATATGGCCGGCCGGACGCGAATGTATGAAAAAATCGTAAAGGGCCAAAATACCCTGGAACCCGGCTTGCCGGAATCGTTTCGTGTACTGACCAAGGAGCTTCAGAGTCTGGGTATCGATGTCAATCTGATTAAGGATAAATGACGCCGGTGGTAAAAGCTGACCAGCAGCGGTCCAAAAGACCGTGTTGACAGACACCCCTAACATCTTAATAGGGAAACGAATATGGATACATTATACGATTTTTTTGCCAAGCCGACTGATCCGAGAATGTACAAGGCGGTTCAGGTTTCGCTGGCCTCTTCGACGCAGATTCGAGAATGGTCCCACGGTGAGATTAAAAAACCTGAAACCATAAATTATCGTACCTTCAAGCCGGAACGAGACGGCCTGTTCTGTGCAAAGATTTTCGGTCCCACCAAAGACTACGAGTGCAATTGCGGCAAATATAAGCGGATGAAGCACCGCGGTGTTATCTGTGAAAAATGTGGTGTGGAGGTCATTCAGTCAAAAGTACGTAGAGATCGAATGGGCCATATTGAGCTGGCCACGCCTGTTTCCCATATCTGGTTCTTAAAGAGCCTTCCAAGCAAAATCGGCAACCTGCTCGATCTGACACTAAAGAATATGGAAAAGGTGCTTTATTTTGACTCGTACATTGTCATTGACCCCAAGGATACCGGCCTGAAAGCGGGGCAATTGTTGTCCGAAGAAAAGTACCGTGAAGCACTTGAGATTTTCGGCGGCAAGTTTGAAGCCGGCATCGGTGCCGAAGCTGTCCAGCAGCTGCTTGAAACCATCGACTTGCAGGCACTCTATCAGGAGCTTCGAGAGGAAATCCGTGCCACAGGATCGGCCGCCAAACGCCAGAAGCTTTCCAAGCGGCTTAAGATTGTCGATGCATTTCGGCGTTCAGGTGTCAATCCGGTCTGGATGATTATGGACGTCATACCGGTGCTGCCGCCTGACCTGCGTCCGTTGGTGCCCCTTGAGGGCGGTCGGTTTGCCACATCCGACTTGAATGATTTGTATCGGCGGGTGATCAATCGCAACAATCGCCTTAGAAGACTTATCGATTTAAAGGCGCCGGACATCATCGTTCGAAATGAAAAGCGAATGCTCCAAGAGGCGGTGGATGTTTTGTTTGACAACGGCCGTCATGGACGCGTTGTGACCGGCACCAACAAACGACCGCTCAAATCGCTTAGTGACACCCTCAAGGGTAAACAGGGGCGTTTTCGCCAGAACTTGTTGGGCAAGCGGGTCGACTATTCCGGCCGAACCGTTATCACTGTGGGGCCAAACCTGCGCCTTCATCAATGTGGATTGCCCAAAAAAATGGCCCTGGAGCTTTTCAAACCGTTTGTTTATTATCGGCTGGAACGAAAGGCCCTGGTTTCGACCATCAAAAGCGCCAAAAAAATGGTGGAGCGTGAGGTTCCGGAGGTCTGGGACACACTCGATGAGGTGGTCAAGGAATACCCGGTGTTGCTAAACCGAGCACCGACATTGCACCGTCTTGGAATTCAGGCCTTTGAGCCGATCCTGATTGAGGGAAAGGCCATTCAACTACATCCGCTGGTCTGCACCGCGTTCAATGCCGACTTTGATGGTGACCAGATGGCGGTTCATATACCGCTTTCCGTGGAATCGCAGATCGAAGCCCGGGTCCTGATGCTTTCAAGCAATAATATCCTATCACCGGCCAACGGAAGTCCTATTATTGTGCCGAGCCAGGACATCGTACTTGGGGTGTATTACATGACCAAGGGGATCCCGGGAGCCAAAGGCGAAGGAAAGGTCTTCGCCAACCCCGAAGAGGTCCGAAGTGCCTTTGATGCCGAATCCGTTGGCCTGCATGCGCAGATCACGGTCCGTATGGACGGAAAACGGGTTGAAACCACAGTCGGACGAATTTTATTCTGGGAAATCATGCCCAAGGACAACGTTTTGGTGTTGCGACACATCCTGGCCACCACCAAAGATGAGGCCAAACTTGCTCTGAACAAGCTCAAGTCCGGTGATGCCTTTACGGATTTAGTTGCCACGTATTCCAAGAGTCTCGATAAGGATAACAACGGGCTGCTTGGACGCATGTCAAAAGATGAGTTTGTTCGGATCTTCAATTCGGCGGATCAAGAAGTCGATGCGCTATATGAACTTGAAAAGGGGCAAATCAGCGGAATTATTTCGGAAAATGAAAATCGGTTTCATGTGTTTGAGGTTGTCGAAAAACATCCGGCCATTCCCTTTGAGATCGTTAACACCCTTCAGGATAAAAAGACGCTTCGCCGGTTGATCGATTACGCCTACCGAAACCTGGGACCCAAAGCAACCGTTGTGCTGTCGGATCGATTGAAGGATTTGGGTTACCAAGCCTCCACCGAAGGCGGCCTGTCTATTTCCATTGACGCAATGATTATTCCCAGCACCAAGTGGGATATCCTGTCACAGGCTGAAGAGCAGGTAACCGAGATTGGACGCCAGTATACAGAAGGGCTTATTACCCAGGGGGAGAAATATAATAAGGTGGTCGATATCTGGGCAAAAGCAACCGATGATGTTGCCAATGAAATGATGGACGTCATGAAAACACCGTCGGTCACCGATGGCAAGGGCACCCCGGTTCTCGACGACCAGGGCCAACCCGTTGTCAAGGAGGTGATGAACCCCATCTTTATGATGGCCGACTCCGGTGCCCGGGGCAGTAAAGACCAGATGCGGCAGCTGGCCGGTATGCGTGGTTTGATGGCCAAACCTTCCGGTGAGATTATTGAAACGCCCATCACTGCAAATTTCCGGGAAGGACTCTCAGTGCTGCAATACTTTATTTCCACCCATGGTGCCCGAAAAGGTTTGGCGGATACAGCCCTGAAAACAGCAAATTCGGGTTATCTCACCAGACGGCTTGCCGACGTGGCACAGGATTGTGCCGTGGTCGAAGATGACTGCGGCACCATACTTGGTGTCGAGGTGGTACCGCTGATGGAAGGCGGCGAGGTGATTCAGGAGCTGGGAGAGCGGATCCTGGGGCGAACGGCTGTTGATGATATCGTCGACACCTTTACAGAAGAGGTGCTGGTGGTTGCGGGTGAGGAAGTTGATGAGGCGGGCGTTCAACGCATTGTCGATGCAGGCCTGACCAGCACCAAGATTCGTTCCGTGCTGACTTGCCGCACCAAATATGGTGTATGTGCAAAATGTTACGGTCGTGATTTGGCCCATGGCGCAAAGGTGGAAATCGGTCAGGCGGTGGGCATTCTGGCCGCACAGTCCATTGGTGAGCCGGGAACCCAGTTGACCATGCGGACCTTTCACATCGGGGGTACCGCATCCAGGCGTGTGGAACAAGCGGATATTCGAGCCCGGGTTCATGGGACCGTTCGATTTGATGAAGACTTGAATGTGGTGAAAAATGCCGAAGAAAAGAATGTTATCATGAACCGGCGAGGAGGCAGCTTTGCCATCTTTGGCGAAGACGGTCGTGAGCGTGAACGGCATCCGGTGATATACGGCGCCCATTTATTGGTACAAGACGACCAGGATGTTAAGGCCGGTGATGTGCTGGCTGTTTGGGATCCGTTTACCACGCCCATTATCACGGAAGTGGCTGGAACCGTCAAATTCGGGGATATTGCTGCCGGTAAAACCATGCAGGAAAAAGTCGACCCGGTTACCGGTAAATCAAGTCGAACCGTTATTGAATCCAAAGCCGGTGAATTTCGCCCCCGGATCTCCATAAAGGATGAAAAGGGAAAGACCAGCAAACTGCCCAAGGGTTCCGGCCTGGCGCGCTATATCCTGCCCACCGGCGCCATCCTTCTGGTGGAAGAGCACGATCCGGTCAAAGCTGGAGACGTGGTTGCAAAGCTTCCCCGTGCCACGACAAAGACCAAGGATATCACCGGCGGTCTGCCGCGAGTGGCGGAACTGTTCGAGGTCCGGAAGCCCAAGGAGGCCGCCATCCTCAGTGAGATCGATGGCTATGTGTCCATTGCCAAGGCAACTAAGAAAGGCAAGCAGAAGGTTACCATCACACCGGTGGAGGTTGGTGAAAAGAAAGAATACCTGATTCCACGGGGTAAACATGTCAATGTCTATGAGGGGGATTATATTCGGGCTGGGGAACCGCTTATTGGTGGATCCGCAAATCCACAGGATATATTGAATATTAAAGGTGAGGTATCCCTGGCCCGGTACCTGGTGGATGAGGTTCAGGAGGTATACCGCCTGCAGGGTGTTCGCATCAATGATAAGCATATTGAAGTCATTGTCCGCCAAATGATGCGGCGGGTGAAGGTAACGGATATTGGAGACACGGATTTTATTCTGGAAGAACACGTGGATCGTATCCGGTTCGAAGAGGCCAATCGGGCGGTGATTGATGACGGTGGCCAACCGGCTGTGGCCGAGCCGCTTATCCTGGGTATCACCAAGGCGTCTTTGAGTACCGACAGTTTCATATCCGCGGCTTCTTTTCAGGAGACCACGAAGGTGCTGACGGATGCCAGCATTGCCGGGAAAAAGGATTATTTGCGTGGGTTGAAGGAAAATGTGATCATGGGTCGAATTATTCCTGCTGGAACCGGCCTGGCCCAATACAGTGACCTCAATCTCGAATCGACATGACCGTTGCTCCGGATTTTCAAATAAAAGTCTTGACATCACAGGGCATTCTTTATACAAAACGGCTTTTTGTCAATTTCACCCTGTGTTTAGTGTTTTTTTAAGAGGAAAGCATGCCGACCATCAATCAGTTAGTACGAAAAGGCAGGAAAAGAATTAAACAGAAGACCAACACACCGGCACTCAAGAGCAAAACGAAAAAAAGAGGTGTTTGCACACGTGTTTATACATCGACACCTAAAAAACCAAACTCCGCATTGCGCAAAGTTGCCAGGGTCCGGCTGACCACCGGCATGGAGGTAACAGCCTATATTCCGGGTATCGGACATAATCTGCAGGAACACTCGGTGGTCCTGGTTCGTGGTGGTCGAGTAAAAGACCTGCCGGGTGTGCGTTACCATATCGTTCGCGGCACGTTGGACACACTCGGTGTTGAAGATAGAAGACAGGGCCGATCCAAATACGGCGCTAAAAAACCAAAATAATTGGAGAAAATGGGGTAAGTTATGCCGAGACGAAGAGAAGTACCTGAGCGACCCATTATCCCGGATGCAAAATTTAAAAGCAAACTGGTTGCCAAATTTATCAATGCCATTATGACCGATGGTAAAAAGAGCACGGCCGAATCGATTTTATACGGTGCTTTCGGGATTATCGAGGGGAAAACCAAGGAACCACCGCTCAAGGTGTTCGAAAAGGCACTGGATAATGTCCGTCCGGTGATCGAAGTCAAATCAAGACGGGTCGGGGGTTCAACCTATCAGGTACCCACAGAAATCAGGCCCGCACGGCGAACTGCCCTTGGGATTCGGTGGATCATAAGTTTCGCAAAGGGCCGTCCGGAGCGAAAAATGGCCGACAAGCTTGCCGGTGAGCTAATGGATGCGGCTTCCGGCAAGGGTGCGACAATGAAGAAGAAGGAAGATACCCATAAAATGGCCGAGGCGAACAAAGCCTTTGCTCATTTTCGCTGGTAATATAATTATTTTTCAATAATGTCCGATATGCAGGAGAGGATTTTACGATGGCGAAACAGAAGTTTGAGCGCAAGAAGCCACATGTGAACGTTGGTACGATCGGCCACATTGACCACGGCAAGACGACTCTGACGGCGGCTATCACGAAACACAATGGCTTAAAGGGTTTGGCGGAATTTGTACCGTTTGACCAGATTGACAAGGCCCCGGAAGAGCGCGAGCGAGGCATCACCATCGCCACGGCGCACGTGGAATACGAGACGGAAAACCGTCATTATGCGCATGTGGACTGCCCGGGCCACGCTGATTACATCAAGAACATGATCACGGGAGCAGCGCAGATGGACGGTGCGATCCTGGTTGTGGGCGCAGATGACGGCCCCATGCCCCAGACGCGTGAGCACATTTTGCTGGCCCGCCAGGTGGGTGTGCCCCAGATTGTTGTATTTTTGAACAAATGCGACATGGTCGACGACGAGGAGCTGTTGGAGCTGGTGGAGCTTGAGATGCGCGAACTTCTGGACAAATACGAGTTTCCAGGAGACGACACGCCGATCATCCGCGGCAGCGCGCTCAAAGCGCTGGAGAGCGAAGATCCGGACAGCGAAGAGGCCAAGTGCATATTTGAGCTGATGGCGGCGATCGATGATTACATTCCCGAGCCCAAGCGCGATGTGGACAAGCCGTTTTTAATGCCCATCGAGGACGTGTTTTCGATTTCCGGTCGTGGTACGGTGGTCACCGGTCGTGTGGATCGCGGCATTATTCATGTGGGCGATACGGTGGAGATCGTGGGGATCCGCGAGACGGCCAAGACGGTGTGCACGGGTGTGGAGATGTTCCGCAAGCTGTTGGACGAAGGCCGGGCCGGCGACAATGTGGGACTGCTGCTTCGGGGCACCAAGCGCGAAGAGGTGGAGCGCGGTCAGGTGGTTGCAATACCGGGCACGATTACCCCGCACACCAAGTTCAAGGCCGAGGTATACATATTGAGCAAGGAAGAGGGCGGACGGCACACCCCGTTTTTCAGCGGGTATCGGCCGCAGTTTTATTTCCGGACGACGGATGTGACGGGAATTTTGAATTTGCCGGAAGGTGTTGAGATGGTCATGCCGGGAGACAACATCACGATATCGGCGGAGTTGATAACGCCCATTGCCATGGAAAAAGAGCTTCGCTTTGCGGTGCGTGAAGGCGGCCGTACGGTCGGTGCCGGCGTGGTCAGCGAAATTATCGAATA
>JAFDDL010000460.1 GCA_019310865.1 Deltaproteobacteria bacterium
TGAATATAATCGAAATCCGCTCGGCTGGTGATGGTTTCTCGGTAGGCCACCTGAGGCTGACCGGTGGTTACCTCGGCGCTGTATTCCCGGCGCATTCTTTCCACATAGACTTCCAGGTGAAGCTCTCCCATACCTTCGATGATGGTCTCGGTGGTCTCCTCATCCACATAGGTCTTGAACGTCGGGTCTTCTTTGGAAAATCGATTCAGGGCCTTGGACATGTTGATCTGTGCCTTGTTGTCCTTGGGAATGATGGCAAGGGAGATGACCGGATCCGGAACATACATGGAGGTCATGGTCAGGTTCATACCCGGCGCGACAAAGGTGTCCCCGGACGTGCAGTCCACACCAAACATGGCACCGATAAACCCGGACGAAATAGTGTCAATGTCTTCCATCTGGTCCGAATGCATTCGGCACAAGCGGCCGACCTTTATTTTTTTACCGGTCCGAACATTAATAATGGTATCGCCCTTTGTAATTCGTCCCTGGTAAACTCGGATATAGGTCAATTGTCCGTAGGAACCGTCTTCCAGTTTAAAGGCCAGGGCAACGGTGGGATCGTTCAGATCACTTGACAGTTCCACCGGCTTTTCATCGTTGTCGGTATCCAGTGCTTCGTTTGTAACATCCAGGGGGCAGGGCAGCAGTTGATTGACGGCATCTAAAAGTGGTTGCACGCCTTTGTTCTTGTACGCCGACCCGATAAAGACCGGTGTGAGTTCACGTTTCAGAACACCGGCTCGAATTGCATTGATTAGAAGACTATCCGGGATCTCTTTTTCTTCCAGTGCCGCATCGGTCAACTCGTCCGAAAATAGAGTGGCGCTGTCGATCAACGCCTCACGGCGGGCCGACGCCTCATCCATCAGCGATTCGGGAATCGGCTCGATTCGAAGCGTCTCCCCATTATCACCGTCGAAATAAATGGCCGTCATGGAAACCAGATCAACAACACCCTTGAAATTCGCTTCCAGACCGATGGGAATCTGCATTGCAACGGCCTGATGACCCAATTTCTCAATCAGTTGCGCCATCACACGGTCCGGATTGGCGCCACTGCGGTCACATTTGTTGATAAAGGCAACGCAGGGCACATTATATCTTTTCATCTGCTGATCAACGGTAATCGACTGAGACTGAACGCCACCAACTGAACAAAGCACCAGAATGGCGCCGTCCAGTACTCGCAAGGATCTTTCAACTTCGATGGTGAAATCGACGTGACCGGGTGTATCAATAATGTTAATTTCGTGCCCCCCCCACTGACAGAAGGTGGCTGCCGATGCAATGGTGATACCGCGCTCCTTTTCAAGCTCCATGGAGTCCATCGTGGCGCCGACGCCGTCTTTGCCCTTTACATCGTGTATGGTATGGATTCGTTGGGTGTAAAACAAAATACGTTCCGTGAGCGTTGTTTTTCCCGAATCGATGTGTGCGCTGATACCGATATTTCTCACTTTCTTGATATCGTAGTTCATGAGGTTCACCTTTTCCAAAAACAAAAAACCCTTCATCGAGCGACAATCACCCGGATGAGGGGTAAAAAATTGCGTCCGGATCAGGCCCTTAAACCCTTCCGGTCGCGTCGTATCACAAAACGCTACCACCATTTCCCTGAAATAGCTGAGAAAAATAAGGGCTTGTAAGGGATTTGTCAAGTGAAATTTGGGTAAAATCTTTCGTTTTGCAACTCAACAAGGCGATATTCGAAGAATACATTTGGCATTTTTTTATGAATAGCGTAATAAGCGTTATCAGTTCATCAGCAGTCAGGCGAAATGATCACATTTAGAAAACAGGCGGCTCAGGAGGTCATAATGGATGCGCTCGAGTGGTTGCGCGAAAAATGCAATAAAAAAACAATTGAAGCCGAAACGGCCATATCCAAAATAAAGCGCGGCAGCCGTGTTTTTATCGGCACCGGTTGTGGCGAACCCCAGCATCTGATCAGAGCGATGGTGGCTGATTTGCGCCTACAGGACATCATGATTTTCCAGATGCTTTCTTTCACCCTGGCGCAGTATGTGAATGATCCGTCCTTTTCCAGACGATTTTTGCTCAAGCTTTTTTTTATCAGCCGGGCAATGCGCGAGGCGGCCTTTGATGGTAAAATTGATTATATTCCCGCCTACCTGTCACAGATTCCGGGGATGTTCAACAGCCACCGCATCGGGCTGGATGTTGCATTGATTCAGGTCAGCCCGCCGGACAAGTTCGGCTACTGCAGTTTAGGGGTGTCCGTCGATATTACCCGCTCAGGCATGGAAAATGCCGAAGTGGTGATCGCACAGGTCAATCCGCGAATGCCCCGAACTTGGGGGGACAGCTTTGTCCACGTCGATGAGATCGATTATCTGGTCTGGCATGAAGAACAGATCGTTGAGACGCTTCCGGAACTGCACGACAATGAGATCACCAAACGAATCGGGCATTATGTCTCCCAGCTTGTGGACGACGGGTCGACTATACAAGTCGGTTTCGGTCATTTGCCCTACCTGATATTACAGCACCTGGACAAGAAGAAAGATCTGGGAATACACACCCAGCTTGTGACCGATGGTCTGATACCCCTGATCGAAAAAAAGGTGATCACCAACAAGAAAAAGACCCTCCTGCCGGGCCGAATCGTGGCGTCGCTCTGCATGGGCTCCCAGCGGCTATATGATTACGTCAGTGATAATCCGATTTTCTATTTTCGCTCTTCGGATTTTGTAAACGATCCGACGGAAATCGCCCGTAACGAGAACCTGATCTCCATCAGTTCCGCCCTTGAGGTTGATTTGACCGGACAAGTCTGCAGTGACTCCATGGGCTACAAGTTTTACAGCGGCATCGGCGATCAGGTGGACTTTCTCCGGGGAAGCGCCATGTCAAAAGGCGGCTTTTCCATCATCGCGCTTCCGTCAACGGCTCAAAAAGGCAACGTGTCGCGTATTGTCTCTCACCTGAGCGAAGGCGCCGGTGTCGCCACCACTCGCGGAGACGTAAATTTTGTGGTAACCGAATACGGTATTGCAGAACTTCAGGGAAAAGGTATTTATCAGCGCGTCATGGAGCTGGCCCAAATCGCGCACCCGAAATTTCGTGCTGAACTGATTGAAGTGGCCAAAAAACGCCACTACATATTCGCTGATCAGCTCCCACCCACCGAAGAGGACCTCCTGTTTCTGGAAGGGTATAAAAACGTCTATGCGTTGAAAAATGGAAAGTCTGTTGAAGTTAGACCGTTATTGCCGTCGGATGAATTTGCCTATCGAAATTTCTTTTATTCGCTTCAGGAAAAAACCATTTACTACCGCTTCTTTTATAAGATGAAGCTCTTTTCGCACGAGGTTGTTCAAAAACAATGGGCCAGCGTCGACTATCGAAAAAACATGTCGCTCATCGGCCTGGTTCAACGTGGGGGACATAAGGAAATTGTGGCCATCGGTTCCTACGCCGCCGCCGGTGGTGATCGAGCGGAAGTCGCGTTTGTCGTTCGGGAGGATTTTCAGGGAATGGGGATGGCCTCCTACCTGCTGGACCAACTGGAATTCATTGCCCGGGAAAATGATTATATCGGATTCGACGCCACCGTGCTCCGGGAAAACCGGTCCATGATCCATGTGTTTAAAAGGCGCTACCCGTGGGCGAACATCGGTATGGGCGGTAGTGGCGAGGTGACCATTGAAATGCGCTTCGATAATCCGGAAAAAGTCGGCACACAAGATGCCAAAACCGATAAATAAATTAATGTAAATTAATGGGGACGTCCATTAAATTATAAAAATCTACGGGGACGAACGCGAACTACGGGGACGTTCGTCAGAATATAAGTTTCTGCGAACTACGGGGACGCGAACTACGGGGACGTTCGTCAGAATATAAGTTTCTGAAAAGAAACTTATATTCTGACGAACGTC
>JAFDDL010000461.1 GCA_019310865.1 Deltaproteobacteria bacterium
TTCAAGGAGCTATTGGACGAAAGTCTTGAAAGCGGTCAGAAGGTCGTTGTCTACAGCCAGTTTCTGGGAATGATCAAGATCATCGAATCCCATTTGAAGTCGCTTTCCGTGGGGCATGTGATCCTGACCGGCGCCAGCCGAAACCGGGGGAAAATTATCTCGAAATTCAACGATGATCCGGATTGTCGTGTCTACGTGGGCAGTCTCAAGGCGGGCGGCATCGGCGTCGATCTGGTGGCCGGTTCGGTGGTGATTCATTATGATCGCTGGTGGAATGCCGCCAAGGAGGATCAGGCGACGGACCGGGTTCATCGAATCGGGCAGGTTCGCGGGGTGCAGGTGTTCAAGCTGGTGACCCAGGGAACCCTCGAGGAAAAAATATCCGCGATCATCGAAGAGAAACGCAATCTCATGGACAGCATCGTCAAGGAAGACGATCCGGGCCTGCTGAAAACCTTCACCCGCCAGGATCTTATCGAGATGCTGTCCATACCGGTGGGGGGGGATGACGAAGACCTAAAAGTGGTTTCAAAGCCTTAGATCATGTTTTAATCTTTGAATACAAACTTCCCGCCTATCAATCCCGCATAGACAGCCGCAGAAAGTGCGATGAAGTGAAGCAGAATAAAGAGCGATTTGACCGGAAACGAAGCATCCAGGACCCCCGGGTTGACCAACCACCAAATGACGATGATGACCGATGTGACGGACACCACTGTCGCAGCGGTTATTTTTTGAACAAACCGCTTTGTCATGGCCCCCTTGTATCGCTTTTTCCATTCGATGTATCCGGTAAAAAGGACGGCGGGCAGTGTCAGGACAACAAATATCATGTTGTACTTCGCAACGGTTTGAAAACCGGGTGTGCCAAAAAAGATGGAGAGGATGACAAACAGAACCGATACCGGCAATACACCGTTGGGGATGTGAATCGAAATCGGATGAACATGATGCTTCAGCATCTGCTCTATCACGATTTGGCCCATTGTCTTCCTGGGGGCGGTTTCCGTTGAATCACCGGATTTGTCAGGTTTGGGAGCCGACTGGGGGTTGGTTTTATCTGCTGCCGCTGGGGTTTTGGCTTCAGCTTCTTCGATGACTTCCTCGAAATAGCTTTTATCCGATCCACACACCGGGCATTCGTCCGGCGGTGCATCCCCCTTATGGATATAACCGCATACGGTGCATCGCCATTTTTTCATGGTTTTCTTTCTCCGATTTGAATAAGTGATTTCACGATGCACATTGAAATGTCAAGCTAAAAAAAATTGGATTTATTTCATTTTTTCTGCGTCCTTGCATTGGGCAGGGGTTGGGTGTTCGATTTTTCATGTTTCAATCCCCCAGGTTTTTATGTTAAGGATCGGTGAATGAAACAATATGGGCCAAAACTGAAAAAAAGGAGAATAAACGTGATAACGCTCAAATCAGCCGATCTGTCAAAAGAAAAAATGGAAGTACTGGTGGTACCGGTATGCGAAGATAAACAGATTCATGGGGACAAGCAGGTCAACGCGCTGGTCCAACAGGCAAAGAAACTCAAAGAATTCACCGGTGAAAGCAAACAGCGGGTTACATTCTATGCAACAAAGGGCCTTAACGCAGAGCGAATCGTTTTCATGGGTTTGGGGAAATTGGCTGATTTAACACGCGATGGATTGCGCTGCCTGGCTGGAAAGGCTGTCAATGATGCAATGGGCGGCCGCCTGTCGAGCCTGCATATCGCCGCGCCGTCCGGCGCCAGAATGAAATGGGAAGCAGTTGATATTTTAGAACCGCTCATGGAGGGCAGTTGCCTTGCAAATCATCTGTTTGATAAATACAAGCTTGAAAAGAAGATTAAACCGTTGAAACGGATTACCATATTGAGCCGGCCGGAAAATGTGCGAAAGCATAAAAAGCTGCTGTCCCGGGTGAGCGCTGTCTGCAACGGCACCATCTTGGCTCGGGAGTGGGTTAACACGCCGGCCAATGACAAACGCCCCGAGCAGTTCGCCAAGCTTATTGCGGCCCAGGCGACTCGAAACAACCTCAAGGTACGCGTTTTGGACGAAAAGACCCTTCGAAAAGGCAAATTCGGCGCCCTGATGGCCGTAGCCATCGGCAGCGAACAGAAACCGAGAATGGTGGTCCTGGAATATCGTCCTGCCAAAGCCCGGAAAACGGTGGTGTTGGTGGGAAAGGGGGTCACGTTTGATTCCGGCGGCATTAATCTCAAACCCAGTGCTGGATTAGAAACCATGAAGACCGACATGGCCGGCGCGGCGGCCGTGGCCGGCACCCTCATGGCGGCTGCCAAATTCAAACCGAACTGCAATCTGGTGGGCGTGCTGCCCATTGTGGAAAACATGCCGTCCGGCAGTGCAACCCGGCCCGGGGACGTGGTGAAAAGTGTCAGCGGGAAAACCGTCGAGATCGGCAATACCGATGCCGAAGGCCGGTTGATTCTGGCCGACGCCCTGACATGGGCCAATAATCGATACAAACCGGATGTGATGGTCGACGTGGCAACGCTGACCGGTGCCTGCGTAATCGCCCTGGGTGACAAGATCGCCGGGATTTTTTCCAAGGATGATAATCTGGCCCAGGCTATCTTGTCCGCGGGCGAAAAAACCCATGAACGATGCTGGCGGCTGCCCATGCCCGACGACTATCAAGAACTGCTCAAGAGCGAGATCGCCGACATCAACAATATGGGCAGTTCGCGTTACGGCGGGGCGATCTCCGCTGCAATTTTTCTGAAGAACTTTACCGGCGATGCCCGCTGGGCGCATATCGATATCGCCGGTCCTTCCCGGCTGGCGGAAAAAACCGACTATTGCCCGGTCGGTGCCAGCGGGTTCGGGGTTCGGCTGCTATGCGACCTGCTGGACCGGTTTTAGGACATTCGAATCGGTGAATAAACGAATCTTCGGGACGTTATTTTTCAGCATCTTCGCGACGGTAACCGGGGTGGGAATCGTGGTGCCGCTGCTGCCCATCTATGCCCGGGACCTCGGTGCCGGGGGCTTATACATCGGTCTGATCTTTGGTGCGTTTTCCATTTCCAGATCGGTTTTTCTGCCGTATTTCGGCAGCCTGTCCGACCGAAAAGGTCGCAAACCCTTCATTGTCATCGGCCTGTTTTTCTATGTTCTGGCCTCCCTGGCGTTCATGGGATTTGATGATGTTGAATCGCTCATCGTGATTCGATTCCTCCAGGGTATTGCATCGGCGATGATCATGCCGGTGTGCCAGGCATATGTGGGCGATATCACCCCACGCGGCAAAGAAGGCTTCAGTATGGGGCTGTTTAACATGTCCGTTTTTATCGGGCTGAGCATCGGACCACTGGCCGGTGGATTTATCAACGACCGCTTCAGCCTCAACGGCGCCTTTCTTGCCATGGGGGTTCTGGCAACGGTGGGATTTCTTCTGGGGCTGTTCCTGTTGCCGCCCACACATACCGAGCGAGCCGTCCGGAATACCGAGTCACGGTCGGGGTGGCGACGTCTCCTGACGGATATCGACATCATGGGGTTGTTTGTTTTCCGATTCGCCTACACCATCTGTATCGGTATGATATGGGCGTTTTTGCCGGTGTATGCGGACATGACCTTCTCGGTGACCAGTGCCGAAATCGGTTTGCTGGTGATGCTGGGCGTCTTTACCAGCGGCCTGATAACCATACCCATGGGCGCGCTGGCGGATCGATTCAATAAGCTGATTCTGGTGCTCGCCGGCGGAGCGGTGGTGGTATATGCGGTATACTCGCTGTGCTGCGGGCACGATTTTTGGAGCTTATTTCGGGCCAACGTTCTGTTCGGATTGGGTGGCGGCATCGCCATGCCGGCATTGATGGCCCTGGCTGTCATCGCCGGAAATCAGACCGAAGCCATGGGATCGGTCATGGCATTGCT
>JAFDDL010000462.1 GCA_019310865.1 Deltaproteobacteria bacterium
TAATTATTGGTAACCAATAATTAATAATTAAGATGCGACCCCACTCCTGTAAAATATCTTCTTAACCCGCTCGATATGCTCGATCAAATCGGCATCGTTGATATTGTGGTAAATGGAAAGATCGATGGTATAGGGCAGAAGCAGGTCATCAAGATCCAGGCTGATTTTGTTGAGCAGTTTTAAATTCAGTTTCTTGCCGATCAATGTCAGATCGATGTCAGATCCCGGTTTATGGCTTCCTTTGGCCCGTGACCCATAAAGAATAACCGTATCTATCGCATCGTATCTGTTAAATACGCGGTTAACCTTCTCGATGGTTTCTTCTTTCAACCCAAATCGCATACTATTCCTTATCGGGGGTGGCCTGGCCTTCATTGGATTGCAAGCTTGCCAGCTTTGCTTTCAGTTGCATAAAGAGACCGTAATATACATTGAACACCGCCTCGCAAATTTCCCGGGCGGTCTCTTCATTATAAGTGTGAGACGTTTTATTCCGGCTCGTCAACATATCCATCCAGTTTTCACCATCTTTGATCAACCCTAACTGAAACGCTTTTCGAAATGCATCCCTGGACCCGTAAATATCCGATTGGCCGCTGTATTCAAGAAAGTCCTTTAAGGTGCTCCAGGCTAATTCATACGTATATTCAAAGGACTTAATCAACCCCTGCTGCTCAAGTTCCGACAACTTACCTTTTTCAATAAACTTCTGCAACTGGTTCAAGGCTTTTATGTAATTCGCGAAACGCTGCTGCCAACGGATATCCTTTTTTGTCATTGAACCGATCCTCCAAAAAGATCTGAAAAAATTCCCATTAAAAGCTATCCAAGCGTACCCTCGGTGGCCCGGTCGAGGATATCCCATATTCTATCCATCCACGTTTCGTGTTCGGGTTTCATCAAACACGAACGAAGCGTAGTGATCGTATCTGCATCCATGATTATATCCCGCCATTGGTCATCAAGCAACCGGCATGGGTACTTGAAGGTGGCCAGGTGCAGGTTCTCCGCTGCGGCGGCCTGGAAAATGGATTCGGAGCGGTTTGAAATCTCGCTGACTCGATCCCCCCGGGGTGCCCAGACCACGATATCCAGCTCGGGCGCAAACAGAGGCCTGAAACGCGGATCGCGTTCGATCTTTTCATAAAGCGCCAATGCCGCCCGACGGCAACCGGCCAGGTCCCGGGCAAACGCACCCCCCGGCACCAGCGGCAACAGCTTCTGGGTTGCCCAGAGGGCCACGGCCGACGCGCCCGCTCGGGAGCATTCCAGGCTGATCTCCCCCAGGTGCAATTCCGAGGATGAAAAATAGGTGTAGGGGGATTCATGTTTGTAAAATCTGCCCACAGCGGGGTCCTTGAATAACACGCAGCCGCATCCATAGGGCTGCAGCCCGTGCTTATGCGGATCGATGACCAGGGAGTCGACACGGTTCAGACCGTCATAGGCCGCTCGTGTTTCCGGACTCAGATTGTCGGCCAGGATGAAATACCCGCCGTAGGCCGCATCGGCATGAAGACGAAATCCATACCGCTCTTTGAGCGCCAGGATTTCCAGCAGTGGATCCACCGATCCGGTTCCGGTGCTGCCGATGGTGGCCACCACCGTGCCCACCTCGCCGCTTTTTAGCAATTGCTCAAGCGCAAAAAGATCCATTTTCCCCTTTGCATCAGAGTCAACATCCTTAAATGGCAGGCCCAGCACCTCTGAAATACGTTGATGGGTGTAATGCGCTTGTTGCGAGGCCACGACCGTTTTCCCCGGATTCAGCTTTCCCGAAACCCACAAGGCTTCCAGGTTGGCCATGGTGCCGCCGCCGGTCAGGTGACCGAGAAAATCCTCCCAGCCGAACATTCCGGCAATCTCCGCCACCGCCTCCTTTTCGAGGCGCGAACTGGCGCGGCCACCATCCAGGGCATGATTGTTCGGATTGATCCACATCGACATCATGTAGGAAAGGCGTGCAATCGGGTGGGGAGGTTTGAGCATTTGCCCGGCGTAAAAGGGATGAAAATAGGGAAAGTTGTCCCGCATCAGACGAGCCACCTCCAACGCTACCTGTTCCATGTCATGAAAGTTGCCCGGCATTTCGAAATCGGGCAAGTCATCAAACCCGCCCTCCAACTCAGCAAGGGCTTTTTCCAGTATTTTCAGCGTTTCTTTTTCAAGCTTCATAATATGCTCCGAGTCTGCCGGCCTGTGCCCGTGGGATGATTCCGCCTAATGAAATAACGCTTAAACCGGTCACGGCCTCTCATATCCGTTTCATGATTAGATTAGAAGCACTGTCGTGTCAATGCAATACGATGACAGCTTTAATGCGCCGGAATTTTTTAAGACTTGCCCTTTTTGTGGGAACATATTTTTCGTCATCAAAATCCATTATGGCCAGGGAATCTCTTTTATGTTAGGTTCCTGAGATAGAATACGTGCCAATTAAGGTCAAATAAGCAAGGTTAAATCGTGAGGAAGCCACATGACAAGAAAAACCGATGGTCCTTCGGAAAATTTTTCCTATTCGCATTTGCCCGTGATCAAGAAACAAGTTTTTCGCATGGGGGTCGCCGGCAATTACGGCCTCGATTCCTCGGATATCAAGTGGGCCGCTGACCATAATGCCAATTACTGGGTTTGCGGTCCAGGCTTTAAAAAGGTCACACAGGGCATTAAGGACACCATCAAAAACGATAGAGAGCAGCATGTTGTGGCCATGCTCGGTTGGAGTGTCCTGGGTTGGCAGGTACGGCAAAGTGTGGAAAATACCTTGCGAAAATTGGACACGGATTACCTGGATGTGTTTAAGTTGGGATGGTTGGGACGAACATCTTTTTACAGCCGCGGGATTGTAAATACCCTGTTAAAGCTCAAGCAGGAAGGAAAAATCAAGGCGATTGGCATCAGTATTCACGATCGAAAGCGGGCCGGCAGACTTGCCCTGGATTCCGAGATCGATCTGTTCATGATTCGATACAATGCCAAGCATCCCGGTGCGGAGCAGGATATCTTCCCGCATTTGGAAAAACGAAATCCCGCTGTGGTGATTTATACGGCATTGGCATGGGGACAATTAATCAGGCCGCTGAAAAAAATTGATGTGCCGCCTTGGCCCGGACAGGACCGCGTGGATGTTCCCCCCCTGACACCGGCGCTTTGCTATCGATTTGTTTTAGCCAATCCCCATGTTCACCTGGTTCTGACCGCTCCAAAAAACCGGGAACAGCTGAAACAAAATTTCAAAGCGATGCAGCAAGGCCCCCTGACGACCGAGGAGTTAAACTGGGTCCGGCAATATGGAAAAACCCTTAAATCCAAGAAAAGACTGGATTATATATGATCAAGATAACCGGAAACCTTAAGTGAAATTTACTATGCGAGCCAAGACCGGAATGTAATCAAAATGACAAGTGTTTCCAATCGCAACCTCAAAATCCTATCGGCACTGGTCTGGTATATCGGCGGTGTTGTCCTGATGCTAAAGGGCTTTGGTCTGTCGCGCGAAGCGGATGTATTGAAACCGGGTCACTCTTGGCCCTTGTTGGCTTTTTTATCCGGGCTGCTCATTGGCGGTCTGAAGGCAAAGTTTTTGTTCAGTAAAAGCTGCAAAAAGAACCTCACCCGAATAGATGCATTGGCGAAACCGAAAATCTGGCAGTTCTTCAGACTGAGATTCTTGGTGTTTCTGGTGCTCATGATTATTACCGGTGTGACGCTGTCGCGATTGGCCCACAATCATTATCCGCTCTTAATCGGTATGTCCATATTGGATTTTTCCATTGCTGTCGGGCTGATCGGCAGCGGTTATGTCTTCTGGAAACATTAGGCGATCGGTGCTATGAAAGAATTGTCAGGCTCTCCAAATCACGGGGATAGAAGGTCAGTATCTCCATGCCGTCTT
>JAFDDL010000463.1 GCA_019310865.1 Deltaproteobacteria bacterium
TGTCACCAGCGGTATTCACTGCGATAATGGCATTGCGGCTTGCGTCGAGAACAACATCAGGTGTCAACGCGTTTTTTTCCGCGAGGTCTGATTTATGATGAAGCGGCGCTTTTTGCTTTAATATTCGGCTTTCAGGCATATCGATGGTCTCCTTATAGAAAGGGTTCTGACACAGAGAATACACGGCTTTTTCAGGATAGGCAACAATAATGGTCCAATTATGGACCACACTTTATAACATTATCGACCAGCCATCCGACAACCCATTGAAAATAATGTATTTTTCACCTATACGAAAAAATGGCATGTTTTATGCTTTATTGAGGGATAGACTTGTGAGGCACGAAAAAATGGCATGTTTTATGCTTTATTGAGGGATAGACTTGTGAGGCAGTTAACGAAGGTGAAATTATAAAAATTAAAACTGGAACCTAAGAATATAAAGGTAACATGGAATCATGGACGGAAATCCTGAATTAGCGGGCAACGACTGGCATACAAAAATAAACCGGCTCTCAACCCTGATCGCCGCATGCGGCAACGGGGCTGCCGGCGTGCTTGTTTTCTGCCTCATGCCTGTGTTGGTGGGTAGCTTCGCCGACCATCTGGGTCTTGACAACTCCCAGATCGGATTGCTCAGTTCTGTATATTTCGGCTGCTACACCCTGACCACACTGTCATCCATTTTGTGGATTCGCCGTCTGAACTGGCGGTACATCTCCATATTCGGTTTATTGCTAACCATCTGCGGACTGGTTTTTATCCTGCAAAATGACAGCTACCGAGGGGTGCTCATTGGGATGGGGATCGCCGGCTTCGGCGCTGCAGCCGCCTACGTTTTGAGCATATGCATGGTTTCCGATATGGACGATCCGGACAGGAAGTTCGCCATCAAACTGATTCCGGAGCAACTGGTGCCGGCCATCCTGCTGGCAATTCTCCCCACCTGGGTTATTGCCCCATATGGCCTATCCGGGCTTCTGATTGTGCTGGCCATTTTTTTTGCTGTTATCACAGGATTTGCATTGTGGATTCCGGTATCGGATTCTTTTGAACGATCCGCTGAACCGCATAGCGGAAAAGAAAAAAGTACGGGACCGGTCTTTTTCGCTTTAATTGCCTTGCTGCTGTATTTCGGTGGATTCGCCGGCCTCTGGACGTTTCTTGAACGCATCGCCGTCGAACACCAACTGGACAGTGCCGTTACCGGCATAATACTGGCCCTGAGTCTGATCGCCACCGGGGTGTCCCCCGTTATCGCAGCCATCATCGGCGACCGGCTGGGACGAAACCTTCCCATGCTTTCCGGAACCTCCATCGGGCTGGTCACCCTTTTTCTGCTGGCCGGTGACCTCACCGCCTTGCGGTTTGGCATCGTGGCTATCATCATGCCGGGGGCTGTATATGTCGTCATCGCCTATTTTATGGGTTTGATCGCAGAAACCGACACCAGTGGCCGGTTTGCTGTTCTAATGTCCGCGGCGCTTTCATTCGGTGCCACGTTGGGGCCGGCCATATTCGGCTATATTAAAACCACCTGGGGCGACACAATGTCCTATTGTTTCGTTGCAAGCATGATGATGGCAGGCCAACTGATGGCATTTTGGTTGAACCGGAAACTCTCAACAACCACCGAACAAAAGCAAACTTCCGAAGTCGTCACACTTTGAGGCAACTCGCATTCGGTACGGCGGTGAGGTTTGTACAAATTCGAAAGAAACTCATGGGAGGACCAAATGACTTCATTAGATCCGAAAAAAACAATATCCATCAACAAGAATCGCCTGTGGCGTCGACTAATGGAAATGGCCGACATCGGCGCAACGAAAAAAGGAGGCGTTTGCCGCGTGGCTCTGACAGACGAGGACAAAGCGGGTCGAGATCTTTTCGTTCGCTGGTGCCGGGAGGCAGGTTGCAACGTCACCATCGATGAAATGGGAAATATCTTTTCCAGGCGTGCTGGTCTAAACAATGATTTGCCGGCAGTCATGACCGGCAGCCACTTGGACAGCCAGCCTACCGGAGGTAAATTCGATGGCGTCTATGGTGTTCTTGCCGGGTTAGAAGTGATTGATACCATGAATGACAACGGGATAACCACCAATCGGCCCGTTGATGTGATCTCATGGACCAATGAAGAGGGGGCCCGTTTTATACCTCCCATGGTGGCATCCGGGGTGTTTGCCGGTGTGTTTGATCTCTCCTACGGGCTTAGCCGGACTGATGGAGAGGGCCGAACCATCGGTGATGAATTGAGCCGGATCGGCTACGCGGGAAACCACCCAGTGGGGCAGCGACCCATAGCAGCCTACTTCGAACTGCACATCGAACAAGGACCGGTCCTGGAAGCGCAAGAGAAGGTCGTCGGCGTTGTTACCGGTGTGCAAGGAATGCGCTGGTACAATCTTTGCGTCGAAGGTAAGGCGGCCCATGCCGGAACCACCCCCATGGACCGTCGATTTGATCCGGTGATGGGTGCCACCGTCATCCTGTCAGCGCTCTATCAGCTGACGGCTCGATTTGGCCCTCATGCCCGAATCACTTTTGGCAGCTTCCAGGCCGATCCGAACGTAGTGAATACCGTACCAGGCCGCCTGACCATCAGCATCGATCTCAGGCACCCGGAGGATGAAAAATTAAAAGAACTCGACACCGAGATGCGGGCGATTGTGGAAACCGAATGCAGCCGCCTGGGTCTTAAAGGGCGAATCGATAACTACTGGTACTCCCCACCGGTTGCCTTCGATCCTGAGTGTATTGACGCCGTTCGAAAAGGGGTTGAAACAATCGGTGCCTCGGCAATGGATCTCATCAGCGGTGCGGGTCATGACGCCGTGTATATCTCCAAGATCGCTCCCACCGGCATGATTTTCATACCCTGTAAGGATGGCCTGAGCCACAACGAAGCCGAGGCCATCACTCCGGTGCATGCCGAAGCGGGATGCAATGTCCTTCTGAAAGCAATGCTGATGACTGCCGGGATAACCGGCTGATGTGATAACCTATAAAGGATAAGTATAAATCAAAAACAATGAGGTGCCATGATGAAAAAAGAAACAAAACTGACACAAATGAATCCGAACTTCCTTGAGTTCCTGTATAAAAAATTTTGGATGAAACTTGGCGCCTCGGAAGCGCATGCAGATTGCATTGCGCGAGTGATAGCCCTTGCCGACCGCCAGGGTAAACTCTACCAGGGTATGGGCGTTCTCGAAGCTCTGCTAATCCCCATAGAAGGGAAAATCGGTGATCTGACCGCCGAGCCCGAATTGGTAAATGAGGGTCCCGCATTTTCAGTTTACAACGGGCATCGATCTACCGGGTATTACACCATTACGAAAATGACTGAAAAGGCAGTGGAAAAGGCCGAAAAATATGGTATCGCCATCTCATTCGGCTATAATCATATCGATGCCGGCTCATTTTTCGGCTACACCTCAATCGCCCTTGAACATGACATGGTGGCCATGGCCTCCAACAATTCCCTGCCGCTGCATGCACCCTACGGGGGGATGGATTTCAAGATGTCGGTACCACCCTTTGACGCGGCGTGCCCGGCGGGCGAAGAGCTGCCAATGGTCGTCAGCACCAAGCTGTGTGAAGGTTATGACGCAGACATCACCGATGCATTAATGGGCAGCGGTAAATTAAAGGACAAGCTCCTGGTAGATCCGGAAACCGGCGAATTGACTGACGATGTCCGGCCCTATGGATCCTTAATTGAGGGTTACGGGCGGGTAGCGGACTGCAGCGCCCCCTGGTATTTCAAGAATCCACGAACCTATTCACTGAATATCTGGAACGAGTTCATGACCGCAATCATCAATCCCGGTGGCACGCCGTCCTCTGATCTTCCGGCCATCCCCTCTGATTATTTCAAGCCCGACTCACCAAGCCCCGTTGGCGGGTCTTATGTGATCGTAATTGATCCAAGCAAGTTCGGTCCCATGGCAAACGTTAAGGAAAAGGCCGACCGGTACATCAGAAGTATCAAGGATTGCAGGAAACGCCCTGGCGTTGAAGAAATCTATATGCCCGATGAATGGGGCATCAAGAAAGTCTACCGCAACAAGGAAGCAAAGGTCGATATCATGGTCGATCATCTCAACGCTTTCAAGGGTTTCATGGAAAAATACGGCATGCGTTATGAGGCGTTAGAAAAAGAATGGGCTG
>JAFDDL010000464.1 GCA_019310865.1 Deltaproteobacteria bacterium
TGCCACACATCAATTCAAGGATCTCACCGGCATTCACCGGGACCGATATCAAGCGTTTCAGATCGGAGCTACCCGCCCGTTTTCGGTAAAATCGCCGGCGAGTGTGGTCCATCAGGTAATGCCATTCGCCATCGCTGGAAAAGCTGGCAACCGGCAATCCGGAAATTCCCAAGAACTCCATTCGCAGACGGTTCGGTCTTTTGCCGATCCATGCCGCACGAAACCGCTGACCGGCATCATCCATCAACACCAACCGGCCCACGCCCTTTATGGTCGTTAACTTTCTGTTATTTTTTATTAAAACCTGGTAAAGGTCTGCAGCCGCTTTCTCCTGGTACGGGGCAATCGATCGATCCATTTTAACCGAACAGGCACATAAAAAAATCATTGCCGCCGAAAAAGGGGCAATGATTGTACGCGGCCACATCATCCGGTTCATCGGGGGGCGTCCCGGGATTCCGGCCCGTTAAGATCCAAGATTCTGATCTTTGAATCGATATGGGCCGTATCATTTTCCTTTAAAAGCCGTGAGCGTTTATAAAAATCAAGCGATTTGGCTTTCATGTTCAACTTCATATAAACATCTCCCAGATGCTCCAGGATAATCGGATCATCCGGAACCAGTCGGTAAGCCTTTTCCAGCATCATCAAGGCCTGGTCGATTTGTCCTTTTTTGAAATAAACCCACCCCAGGCTGTCGGTAATGTAGCCATCATTCGGTTTGACTTTTAAGGCCTCTTTGATGAGCCGTTCCGCTTCGTCCAGCTTTACACCCAGGTCGGCATAGGTATACCCCAAATAATTTAACGCATTGGTATGCCTGGGGTCGAGCTTTATCACGGTTTTCATCGCTTGGATGGATCGATCTTTCTTCCCCCATCTGTCATAAATGATACCCATTTTAAAATGGGTTCGAATATGATTCGGATTGATGTCAAGCCCCTTGAGAAGCGCCGTCTCAGCTTTCGCATATTGCTCGATATCCTCGTAAAATGACGCAAGATAGAGGTAAAGGTCAGGGTTGTCAGGCAGTTTGTCAATGATCATTCCCATCTGATCAATTGCGTTGTCGGTTTCACCGAGTTCCTGGAGAATCAGCGCGACTTGAACGGCGGCACTTTGGTAATAGCGCGATTTGGATTCAATTTGCAGAAAATGAGTGATGGCAATGCGTTGATTCCCGGCACCGTCTTGGGCAATGCCGGCCAGGTAATGTAGTTCCGAGTTTTCCAGTGCGCCTTTAAGCATGCCTTCCAACAGGAATGCGGCGGTTTTAAAGTTGCTTTGGTCCAGGTAGTTCTCAATCACCTCCCGAACAACGGAACGCTCATGGGCGCTTTTGGTTCCTAAGTCACGCAAAATGGGTTCGGCCTGAATGACCATGTCATGTTCAAGGTAGAAATCGGCAAGCTCAAGCGCGATTTGAATATTATTCGGATTGTGTTTTAGAATATCTTGATAGATTTCACCAATGTCCTTGGTGCGGCCCTGACTCTCATAGATGCGCAGCAATTCGTATCGGGGTTCTTCAAGACCGGGCGATAGTTCCAACGTATTGAGATAATAACCTTCCGCTTTGTCCAAATTTCCCTGCTGAACATGGATTTTTCCCAGAAAAAAATAACCGACATAGGAATACGGAAACTGATCCACGACTTTCAAGTATACATAAGATGCGTTTTCCAGCTCACCGCCTTCCATGTATATGCTGCCCAGACGCAAGAGCGCACCCTCCTGTGAGGGATCAAGGTCAACGACCTTTCGGTAGACGAATTTGGCCTCCTGTTCCCGGTCCAGCTCTTCCAACAAGCGCGCATATAGTACCAGAGATTCGATATCATTCGGATGCTTTTTCACGACTTTCTTGATAAGTATCAGGGCCGTTTCCGTTTGATTTTTTTCGAAATACACCGCTGCAAGCTCACGATTTAACATAGCTGTGTTCGGGTCCAAATCGACGGCTTGTTTCAGCGCTTCGAGCTCGCGATCGATGTCCCCGGTTTGGTTGTGATATAAGGCCTGCAGATAGTAGTAATATGAAT
This sequence comes from Deltaproteobacteria bacterium, assembly GCA_019310865.1. The sequence continues at coordinate 2,043 of JAFDDL010000464.1, forward strand.
CGGATGCCGCGTGCCGTTTCAGTGAGCCAGGGGATCGAACCATATTTCCGTTTGATAACGCACACCCGGATAGCATGGTCAGTAACAGTATCTTAACAATAAATCGGATAGTCATAAGTTTCAACAATTTACGCGGGTTTGTTAACGTTTTACATTCGTTTCTTGCTTTAGACGGTTTTGTCAATCCTGCGTACCGTTTTCCGTATACGCATGGAAATCCGGTATTTCCTGTTTAAAAAATTCTCTCATTTTTTTGATGATATTTTTTTCAACCTGTCGAACCCGTTCTCTGGAAATACCATACCGATCACCAATTTCCTGTAAGGTGACCGGGTTGTCGGAAAAAATACGCAGGTCAAATATTTCCATCTCCCGGGGGGTCATCTGTTTCTTGAATATAGCGATTTTTTCATGAAGCAGGGATACCATTTCTTTTTTGGCCATCAGGTCTTCTGCCGATTCGGAATCAGAGCTCAAAAAGTCGATCCGTTCGGTATCGGAATCTTCCTTGAGGGGTGCGTCGAGGGAAACGTCCCACCCATCGAGTCGCTGGTCCATATCGACAATTTCACGCTCAGAGACCCCCAATCTTTGAGACAGGAGTTTGGGCTTTGGGTCAAAGCCCTGATCGATCAGCTTTTGCTTCTCTTTTTTCAACTTGAAAAACAGTTTTCGTTGTCCCTGAGTGGTGCCGATTTTTACAAGGCGCCAATTATCCATGATGAACTTGAGGATATATGCCTTGATCCAGAAGGAAGCATAATAGGAAAATTTCACATTTTTATAAGGATCGAACTTCGTGACCGCCTGCATGAGGCCGATATTTCCCTCCTGAATCAGGTCCAAGAGATTTTGCATCCAAATGCGTTGGAATTCCAATGCGATTTTCACCACAAGACGCAGATTGGCGGTTATCAACCGATATGCAGCCTCCTTGTCGCCATGTTCCTTAACACGAACACCGAGTTCCCGCTCCTCATCTCTTGTCAACAATTTGTATTGGCTGATTTCAGTCAGGTATCGTTGAAGCGGATCGTATTTGACGAGCGATTTTTCAACAGATCCTTTTTCGGATGATTCGGGGTCCCATAAGGATTTTTTCACCTCTTTTGGGGTCTTCTTGGCAACCCGAGTTTTTTTTCTGTTGTTCGTTTTTTTTGGCATTTTCTTTTTTCCGCCATCCTTATCAATTAAGAGAACATGGGCATGAATTAGTCAAATACTGGAAAATATCCTTACAATCAATTCAAGTGTTCGGCAAACCACTGGGTGTCCATGATTTTCTATGGACAACCCCATAAAGCTGTGTTAGTCCATAGCCCGTTGTACGCGCCTGTAGCTCAGATGGATAGAGCAACGGACTTCTAATCCGTAGGTCGGGGGTTCGAATCCCTTCAGGCGTGCCACATTACAAATAAATTCAGAAACTAATAAGCCTATCGAAAAAGTTTGAGAGGCCCAATTTTTTCGTGTCTACTATATGTCAACTTCAGACGCATGTTTTTTAAATTTTCGCTTTGATAAATTTAGCGTCAATATTGTGTTTTTCCCCCTCTTTCTCAAAAATCCTTTGTATACCTTTGGGCAATATTTGTCGAGAGTCACAGGACATTTAACTGAACTGGCCCTACCCAAATTATTCGATCATGTATTACATCGGCACCGTCCGCTATAGGCTTGATAGGCGCCAACCCAGATTTTTTAATTGCTGGATTGAACATTTTCTCAAGGTCATTTTCAAAATGATCTTTATCCCCTCCGTACAACTCTATCGTAATCTTTGGGAGTTTTAACCGGCATGATGCTGAAACATGTTTTTTTGGGGCATCTTGCATCCTCCGTTATATTGCAAGCTTTTTTTCGTTATGCCGCGCAATAGGCCTTGTCTTGAGCATATTTCTGGCGTTGACGGGCATAGCCAAAGTGGCGTTCCTGATTCCAAACCAAAAGGGGTAAGCAAAGTACCTGATTCAAATAGTAAAGATTCTGCCAATTGACATATGTACCACTTTGTGGTACAGAGATCGTTAAGAAATCTGAAATCTTAAACCATGATAGGGATGACTTCACGCGACCAAAAAAAGTGAGTTTCTCTAAACCGCAAACGACTCGATCGAGCCCATAAATAGAGTCTGCCGCCGTCGGGCACTCGTTAAAGGCAGTTCATCGCTACCGGTAATGATAGCGGCCGGTTCTGGGCCGCGTGGCGCAACAGATGTTTTTCTTGATTGCCGGCAAAGAGGATCAAATAAAGGGCTGAAGGCCATGGAACTATTTTCAGAAAAATCTGGCGCACGTTCAATTAAGAAAAAGAGAGTTACCGGTGTTGTCTATCTCGCAAGACACATCTCAGCATGTGGTTTTTTTCTTTTTGTGGGGATGTCGTTTTTTTTAAGTGGCTGTGCGGATGACTCAGGTTACAAGGTGGTAAATCTGTCGAAGAAACAGATGATAGCGAATCTTGGATCAGATGAGCTTGACGGCAAGACGTTGCGGGTAGCGGTGGCCGCTATGATTTCACCAAAGGAAACGTTTTCATCCTATCGATTGATTCTCGATTATATCGGAAAAAGACTGGACCGAAACGTCCAACTCATTCAACGCAGGACCTACAGCGAAACGAACGATCTTTTCCTAAGTAAGGAAATCGACCTGGCATTCATATGTTCCG